>JBQTIF010000063.1:0-17431 GCA_052388395.1 Gemmatimonadaceae bacterium
CCGTCTGTATCGCAACGAGAACGGTTCGTTCAGCGACGTCGGGGCTGCCGCCGGCGTGGCTGACGCGCGGGCCACGCGCTCGGCGGCATGGGGAGACTACGACAGCGACGGTGATCCGGATCTCTTGTTAGGCTTCGCTCCCGGCGTTGCGTCGATTCTCAAGCTGTATCGCAACGACAACGGCCGCTTCGCCGACGTCACCGCGGCATCCAGCCTAACACGGACTGATTCAGCTGGCGTTAGGCAATTTTCGTGGATCGACGTTGATGCGGACGGCGATCTCGATCTGTTTGTCGCGCTGCGCGACCGCGCGAACGCCCTGTATCGCAATGAAGGCGGCCGCTTCACGGATATCGCCGCACAAGTCGGCCTGGCCGACACGCGGAAAAGCGTCGGCGCGATCTGGCTCGATTACGACGATGATGGCGATCTCGATCTCTACGTCGCCAATCAAGATGGTGACGCGAACGCGCTCATGCGCAATGACGGCGGCCGATTCAGCGACGTGGCGCCAGCAGCCGGCGTGGCGTGGAGTGGTCGGTTACCTAACGAGCCGACCAACGGCACGGTGCGTCCTTGCGCCGCTGATGTGAATAACGACGGTCGCCTCGACCTCTTCGCCGCGAATTACGGCCGCAACGGCCTGCTTCTGAACAAAGGCGACGGAACGTTTGAGGACGTATCGGCGCGTTGGGGGGTCGCTATCGATGGTCGCTATGATGCCTGCGCCTTCTCCGACTTCGATCACGACGGCCGCATCGACCTATACGTGAACGGAACAGTGACTGGAGGAATCAGCTATCGCGACTATCTGTTTCGTAACGAAGGCACACGCTTCGCCGACGTGACGCCGGAGCATGTCGTGAAGCTGCAGGCCGATCATGGCGTCCAGTGGGCTGACTTCGACCGCGATGGCGATGAAGATCTCGCGCTCACCGGTGCGCGCCAGGATGGCATGCACTTCCTTCTGCGAAATGCGCTGGCGCCTAACGACGCCAGCAGATCGCTCGCCGTGCGCGTGCTGGACACGAAAGGGCGCAGCAAGCGCGCCGGCGCGGTCGTGCGCATCTACGCTGGCGGTACGCGACGGCTCCTCGGCACGCGGCTCGTCGACACCGGATCGGGCTATAACTCGCAGAATGACCAGGCGCTGCACTTCGGCTTGCCGCTTCCCGCACCGGCTACAGTAGATATAGAAGTGGCGTTCCCGGCAGCCGGTCGCGCGCTCAGGGCCAGCGCGCGCGGCGTAAAACCCTCGGAGCAGCGCGGTCGCCCCATCACAATAATGATCGACGGGGGTGCGCAGGGGCGCTGAGCGGCGTATCCTTGGCGCCGCGTTACGTCGTTCAGCTAAGCCGCGTTACGTCGTTCAATTCAACAGCCCGGTATGAGTCGAGATCTCACGCTCGCTATTTACGTGTTCATCCTCGCGACCTTCGTTGGGTTCGAAGTGATCGCTCGCGTGCCAGCCATCTTGCACACGCCGCTGATGTCGGCGACCAATGCGATTCACGGCATCGTGCTGCTCGGAGCGATGCTCGTAGCTGGGTACGCCGACACGCCATTGCTCAAAGCCCTCGCATTCGTTGCTGTTGTGCTGGGCGCCGCCAACGTCTTTGGCGGGTTCGCTGTCACCGAGCGAATGCTGGATATGTTCAAACAGCAACAGCCGACGGCGCCTAACAAGATCGAGAAAGCGTGATGGCTGATTGGCGTGAGGCCGCGATCAATCTGAGCTATATCGCGGCGGCAGTCCTCTTCATCTTCGGCTTGCAGCGACTCAGCTCACCACGCACGGCGCGGTCGGGGAATCGGGTGGCCGCGGTCGGGATGGCCATCGCGCTCGTGGTGACGCTCTTCGATCGGCAGATCACGTCGTATCTACTGATCGTGTTCGGCGTGCCGATTGGCGCGATTATCGGCATCTACTTCGCGCGCCGCGTGGCGATGACGGCGATGCCGCAAATGGTGGCGCTGTTCAACGGCGCCGGCGGCGCCACGGCAGCACTGATCTCGATCGCCGAGTACATCCATGCGTCGAGTCGCGGGCCCGTCAGCATGGTCGTGAGCGTCGCAGTGGTACTCGGCACAGCGATCGGCGCGATCTCGTTCAGTGGTAGTGTTATTGCCTTCGGGAAGCTGCAGGAGTTGATAAGCACGAAGCCACTGCTATTTCCCGGCCAGCGCTTGCTTCAGGGTTTGGTGCTGGCGAATTCGTTAGGCCTCTCCGTGATGATCGTGACGGGACGTCTACCCACGAATGCGCTCTGGTGGTTGTTCGCGGCAACCGTGACGCTGGGCGCGCTGGCGACGTTGGCGATCGGCGGTGGCGACATGCCTGTCGTCATTGCCGTGCTGAACTCACTCACGGGTGTAGCCACCGCGATCACGGGCCTCGAGCTCAACAACGAGATGCTGATCGTGGCCGGGATGCTGGTCGGCGCGTCAGGAACCTTGCTGACGCTGCTCATGAGCAAGGCGATGAACCGCTCGTTAGGTAACGTTTTGTTCAGCGGCTTCGGCTCGGCAAAAGCGTTAGGTGGACCGGCGACGAACGGGTCGGCGCCCGTTGCTCGTGAGGCGACCGTGGAGGACACGGCGATAGCGCTCGCGTACGCACGCCGCGTGATCGTGATCCCCGGCTACGGTCTCGCTGTTGCGCAGGCGCAGCACGAGCTGCACGCGTTAGCGAGCGAGCTCTCTCGCCGTGGCGTCGACGTGCGTTACGCAATCCATCCAGTGGCGGGGCGCATGCCCGGCCACATGAATGTCTTGCTCGCCGAGGCGAATGTGCCGTACGAGCAGCTCGCCGAAATGGAGCAGGTGAACGGTGCCTTTGAGTCGACGGATGTGGCGCTCGTAGTTGGCGCGAACGATGTGGTGAATCCAGCGGCGCGCGAGGATCCTGCGAGTCCCATCTATGGTATGCCGATCCTCGACGCCGACAAAGCGAAGCAAGTTGTGGTGCTCAAACGTGGGATGAGCGCCGGGTTCGCGGGTATCGATAACGCGCTCTTCTACCGCCCGAACACGCGTATGCTCTTTGGGGATGCGCGCAAATCGTTGGCGAAGCTTGTCGAAGCAATGAAAGCTGTCTGAGTCAACGAATCCAACTTCCAAATGGCTACAACAACCTCACCGACTCTTTGGACGCGACTGCGCAGCATCTCGCTCACTAAGTGGATTCTGATCTCCATGGTGATCGGAACGCTGATCGGATATCTGTTCCCCGAGGCGTCTCAGTCATTGCGACCGCTGTCGCAGATCTTCCTTCGCATGATCAAGTCGATCATCGCACCGCTGATTTTTGCGACGCTGGTGATCGGTATCGCCGGACACGGCGACGACATGAAGCGCGTCGGGCGGCTCGCGCTCAAGTCGATCATTTACTTCGAGATCGTCACGACGCTGGCGCTGTTCATCGGTCTCGCGGCCGTGAACCTAACGAAGCCTGGAGTCGGTGTTCAGCTGGCGGGCACGGCGGAGCAGGGGACCGCGCTCGCCGGACGCAAGCAGACGTTTGCAGATGTGCTCTCCCATATCGTGCCGGAGAGCATTATCCAGGCAGGGGCAAGTAACGAGGTGCTCCAGATCGTCTTCTGGTCGATCATCTTCGCCGTCGCGCTGGCGCAGGTACGCGGGAAGCCGAAGGAGTGGATGATCTCGACGTGCGAGAGTCTCGCCGAGGTGATGTTCAAGTTCACCGGACTTGTTATGAAATACGCGCCGATCGGCGTCGGCGCGGCCATCGCGGTAACAGTCGGTCATAGCGGTCTGTCGATCTTGATCAACCTCGGGAAGTTGATCCTCACGCTGTACGGCGCGCTGGTCGTCTTCATGTTAGGCGTCTTGCTGCCGGTCGCGCTCATGGCGCGCGTGCCGATCAAACGATTCTTCAAGCAGATACGCGAGCCTGCGCTGATCGCGTTCTCGACGACATCATCGGAGGCAGCGCTACCCCTTGCTATGCAGCGGATGGAGGCGTTCGGCGTGCCGCGTCGCATCGTCGCATTCGTTATGCCGACGGGGTACTCGTTCAACCTTGATGGAACGACGTTGTACCTGTCGTTGGCGTCGGTCTTCGCGGCGCAAGCAGCGGGGATCAACATGACGTGGGGCCAGCAGTTGATCATGATGCTGACACTAATGTTGACGAGTAAGGGCGTGGCCGCCGTGCCGCGCGCGTCGTTGGTGATTCTCTCGGGAACGCTCGCGACGTTTGGTCTGCCGCTCGAAGCCGTCGCGCTGATCCTTGGTGTGGATGAGCTGATGGACATGGCACGGACGACGGTGAATCTGATCGGCAATTGTCTCGCGACCGTCGTGATGGCGCGGTGGGAGGGCGAGTTCGATGATACGAAGGCGATAGAAGCGACTTCGGGTCCGACACAGGCGGCAGCCTAACGAGACGCACCGGCGCGGCGCGCGAGTCCCTGTACCGCGCGCCACGCGCCCAGTCCGATCGCTGTGCGAGGCGCGTTAGTCTATGCGAGTCCTACGGGTGAACCCGGCGATTCCGCCGCCGTGCCCGATGACGTTGAGTCCGCGGATATCCTTCGCGACCGCGATCCCCATTCCATACCGAAGCGCCGTGCCGTCATTCAGCTTCGACGGTGTCGTCATCTCAGCGTACGACTTCGCCGAGAGCACCTTCCCACCGTGCAGAGCCTTGAGCCACGTAACGAGGTCCCCCGCTGTCGAGCAGAGTGAGCCCGCCGAGAAGGGCCAGGTGTGAACGTTCTGCGGCGCGCGGCGGGTCATTCCATTCTGGACTTGGTACCCGTGTGCGCGACGCTCGATGTTCTCCGAGCTGTTGCAGTACATCGAGCGCTTCATGCCTAACGGTTCGAACAATTTGTTCTCGACGTAGTCCTCGTAGGTCCCGCCGCTCGCCCTTCTCGACCACGAGCCCCAAAAGCCAGAACGCCGAGTTGTTGTAGATCCGCGCCTCTCCCGTCGCGAACTCGAACGGATAGCGCTTGATGAGCGCATACGCTGAGTTGCGCGGGAAGCGGCTGTTCGGTACGAGGTTGCTGAACTCCGGCATCTCGGTAAGGCCCTTGATGCCCGAGGTGTGATCCAGGAGCCGGCGCAGCGTCAATTTGTTGCCGCGCGTGTCGAAGTCGGGGAGCCACTTCGTGATGTCGTCGTCGAGGCTGAGTTTCCCCGCGTCCCGCAGTTGCAGGGCTGCGACGGCCGTAAACTGCTTCGTGATCGAGCCGATCTCGAACATGGCGTCGGCGGGCATTGCGATGTCCCATTCGACGTCGGCCTTTCCGTACCCCTTCAGGAGGAGGGTATCAGTCCCACGGACGACGGCGGCCGCAATACCCGCGGCCCGATTCTCGAGCACTCCTGAACCAGCGAGGGAGTCGAGCTTCTTGACGAGTGCCGCGCGATCGGACTGCGCTGCCGCTACGCTTACGGTGGGCGCGAGCAGGCCTAGCGCCAACAGACAGGAACGGATCGAGACTGACTTGAACATAGGTTTCGGCAGGTAAGTGGCGGGGGAGGAGGTTTCAGAATACGCTGCACCTATGCCAGTGTTTCGAAGGCGCTAGGCGTGGTTCTGATCTCCAGGGTTACATTCGGCAGTCGCGTGCCGGCGCCCGGGTGCCCGGGTGCCCGGGTGCTTTGCCATGTGCGCGCACGCCTTTTTCACAATCACAGGAGTTTCCACTCAATGGCTCGTAAACCAAACTACGATTTCGAGAAGCGTCGCAAGGAACAGGATAAGAAGGCCAAGAAGGAGGCAAAGCGCGCCGATCGGCAACAGCGGCGAGACGAGCGTCGCGGTGAGAACACGCCAGCTCCGTCGGAATCGGAGCCGACTCAGAGTCAGTAGGACGCAAGCGCTCGGTCGAACGGTCATTTGGAAGCGCGTTAGGCACGTACCGGTCCGAGAACTGTAGAGGGTCCCTCTGCCGACGCTGAGGCCGGAGGGTGCAGCACGGATGAGCTCGTTTTTTTTTGCGCCGGTGATTCGAGCTATTAGGCGACTCGCCGTCTCTGATTTCCAGGACGTGTTACTTTCAGTCGTGGAACCATGGGGAAAATCAGGCCTGAGGTGTAGACATTGATCACTGGCTCGCGCGCAGTCTTGCAGTCCACGGCCACTCAGCTCGATCCAGGCGCGGAGGCGGAGAGTCCGCCCCACGCGCGTGTTCTCTCTTAGGGGCGGCTCAGCCGCCAACCGCCATGATCACTTCCGCACCACGCTCTGCGCTCTCTGTGTGGCTACTCATCGCACTCGCCGCCGGCTGCGCCCGCAACTCACAAAATGAGCCCGAGCCCGGTGCCATTGGGCCGACTGATCGGGTGTTTCGGTCCACAACCCCTGGACTCTCGGTTACACGCACTCCAGAAGGCCGCATCGCCGTGCAGTTGATCCGCGGACCTTCGTCCTTCTATAGCAGCAACGCGCCGCTGTATGTCGTCGACGATCAACCGTTTCAGCCAGGTCCAGGCGGCGTGCTGACTGGGCTCAATCCACACGACATCGAGACTATTAAGCTGCTGAAAGACCCCGCCGAGACAGGGATCTACGGCATACGCGGCGCCAATGGCGTAATCCTTATCACGACGAAGAAGCCAGGGAAGAAAAGCGGCTGACGTGGCACAGCACGCGCGTGCATCGCATTGCGTTAGGCGACGACTTCGAAAATGAGAACGTCCACGTACGCAGCCATAGCTCCGCTTTTGGCGTTAGGCATCCGTGTTCTCAGGCGCCGCGCCAGCCTACGACCAGCGACAACGGCGCGGGTATCGATTCGCTGAACGCGCGCCTTGTGCAAGCGTATCGGACGCGCGATCCACAGGCCTATGGGGCGCCGACGCGACCTCCACCTACTCAGCCCTAGGTCTGAGGAAGTGGCGGGCCTTTGATCCGCGTCAGCTGGCTTTCTATGCGATTTGACACTGGCGAGCCGGGGTCCGGCCAAGAGTTAGCGCAGGCTTTGAGTCGCCTAACGCTGGAAGGCGGCAAGGCCTTGGGAACTCTCCCTGTAGATGTCTTTTTCACTCCGCAAGGCGCGAAATGGTCCCCTGCGGAGCACGCGCGGCACCTGCAGCGCTCGTCCGCGCCGCTCGTAATTGCGCTGCGGCTCCCGGCGTGGCTCCTGCGACTGCGCTTCGGTCGACCGCGGCGCGCCTCACGCGGCTTCGTGCAACTCCGCTCAGATTACAGAGCGGTGCTCGACGCGGGAGGCCAGGCCGGTCGCTTTGCGCCCCCTGCGGAAGTGGCACCACAGGATCCCGATTCTCGGAGGGGACAGATCCTTACGCAGTGGTATCTTACCAATTCACGATTTACCCAGTTACTCGGGCGCTGGCGTGAATCGCGGCTCGACAGCGTTCAGTTGCCGCATCCATTGTTGGGGATGCTCACGCTGCGTGAGATGGCGGCTTTCACCGTCTACCACACGTCGCATCATCTCACGCTCGTGATGGAGCGTGCGACAGGTAGGACCTAACACGCGATACTGCTCAATGGCGAAGCTCACCGATGCTGTCCCTGTTTTTCTCGTCGATGATATCGCCGCGACGATGGAATGGTACTCGGCTATGACTGAAACGTACGTGCACGGCTACGACACGCGAGAGAACACTCGCCTACAGGACCAGGCAGGAAGCCTCGTTGACCTGCTTCACGCAGATTCGGTCTACCCAAGCGGGAGCACAGTGCTCGAAGTCGGCTGCGGTGTTGGCGCGCAGACGATCACATTGGCCAGTCGCAGTCCGAGTGCGCGATTCACGGCGATTGACATCTCCGCGGATTCGCTCGCTGAAGCGAAGCGCCGGAGTGATTCAGCCGGACTCGCCAACGTCGAGTTCCAGCGCGCAGACATTTTCGACTTGCCGTTTGAAGCGGAGTTCTTCGACCACGTGTTCGTCTGTTTCGTTTTGGAGCACCTGTCGCGGCCGGTCGAAGCATTACGCATCCTCGGCGACCTGCTCAAGCCTAACGGCACGATCACAGTCATAGAGGGTGATCACGGATCGACATACTTCCATCCCGACAGCGCAGCCGCTCATGCGGCCATCGAGTGCCTCAATACGCTGCAGCGGCGGTCGGGAGGGAACGCCCTGATAGGGCGGCAGGTGTATCCGTTGATGCTCGAGGCAGGTTTCAACGACGTTCACGTTTCCCCGCGCATGGTGTATGTAGACTGGAGCAAGCCCGATCTCGTCGACGGTTTCACACGCAAGACGTTCACTGCCATGATCGAGGGCGTTCGCGAAAGTGCCATTGCGGAGCGACTTATCGCAGCGGAGACGTTCGATATCGGCATCAAGGCCCTCTACCGCACCGCTGCGCCGGACGGCGTCTTTTGCTACACCTTCTTCAAGGGCGTCGGAACGAAAGGCGGGGACGCCTAACGTCCAGTCCATCCTCCATTAGCATCCGGAGTCCGTGGCTGTGGCGCACTGCTGTAATGCGCACGATCGTTAGGGAGATCGTGTGAAACTCTGCCTCACAATTGTGAAATGACCGAAGCGCCGCGAAGCTTGTCGCTGCTCCGGGCTATGGTCGACGCCACGGACCGCGATCTCCTGCAGTCAATCGCCAAACGAATGGGGCTGGTGCGCGAGATCGCCGAGGTCAAGCGCGCCGCTGGCCTGCGGATCCGCGACCTCCAGCGCGAGCAGGAGTTGCTCGAGGACCGCGTGCGCGTGGCGACCGAGTTAGGTCTCCCCGTCGGAGAAATGGAGTCCCTCTTCCGCCTGCTTCTCCGCGCGAGCCGAGACTACCAGGCACTGCTCCGCGTAGAAGTGTTGCCTGACGAGCACGCGCGTACGGTCACGATCGTGGGCGGTCATGGCCGCATGGGCCGTCTTTTTTCAGCTATGTTTGCCGACCTGGGGCATCGCGTGCTCATCGTCGACCTGGATACCGACCTCAGCGCCGCTGATGCTGCTGCCGTGTCGGATGTTGTCGTCATTAGCGTCCCGATCGATCGGACGGAGGCGGTGATTCGTGCCATAGGACCAGCGCTACAACCCGAGGCGCTTCTCACGGACCTAACGAGTGTGAAGGAGCAGCCGGTGGAGGTGATGCTCGCCAGTACGCAGGCGAGCGTCGTCGGCATGCATCCGATGTTCGGGCCGTCAGTGCACACGCTCCAGGGGCAGCGCGTCGTGCTGTGCAGAGCGCGCGGCGATGGCTGGGCTGACTGGTTGTCGCACACGCTCACAGCGCACGGCATGGTGATCACCGAGACGACGCCGGCTCACCACGATCGCGTCATGTCGATCGTCCAGGTGTTGACCCACTATCAGACACAGGTGATGGGACTGACCCTCGCGCGTCTCGGCGTCCCCCTGGAGGAGACGCTGAGCTTCACGTCGCCGGTGTACATGCTCGAGCTATACATGACAGCTCGCCACTTCGCGCAGTCTCCAGCGCTCTACGGCCCCATCGAAATGCGCAATCCGCGCGCGGCGGAGGTGACGGCCGCCCTACGCGCTGCGGCAGAGGAGGTAGCGGGTGTGATCGAGCGGCGCGATCAGGCGGCATTCACCGCGCTGTTCGACGAGGTTCGCGACTACCTTGGTTCATTCACAACCGAGGCGCTGCAGCAGTCGAGCTATCTTGTCGACCGGATCGTCGAGCGCACCTGAATGAGAAGTGTTCGTGCTGCGCCGCGTCGCCTAACGACTCTTCTCACCTTGCTTCTGCTGTCGGCGTGCGGAAGAACGCCTCGGATCTCGCAGCCGGCCATGCAATCCTACGCGATACCACGGCCGATTGTGATCGCGCATCGCGGTGCGAGCGGTCACCGCCCGGAGCACACGCTTGACGCGTATGCGCTGGCGATCGCGATGGGTGCCGACTTCATCGAACCCGACCTTGTCGTCACGCGCGACGGCATTCTCATCGCGCGACACGAAAACGAGATCAGCGGCACAACGGACGTTGCCGCTCGGTTTCCTGAACGGCGAACGACAAAGGTGATCGACGGGGAATCCGTGACTGGTTGGTTTACCGAGGACTTTACGTGGGAAGAGCTGCGCAGCGTGCGAGCGAAGGAGCGCCTCGCGTTTCGTTCGCATGCGTACGACGGTCAGTTCGCCATCCCGACGTTCGCGGAGGTGCTGGCGCTGGCGGATAGCGCTGGGCGACGTCGCGGCCGCGTCGTCGGCGTGTACCCGGAGACCAAGCACCCGACGTATTTCCGGAGTATTGGCCTACCGCTGGAGGAACGTTTGCTCGCTGCGCTGGGCGCGTTAGGCTTGGATCGGCGCGACGCTGCGGTGTTCATCCAATCGTTCGAAGCCGCCAATCTGCGGATGCTGCGAAAGCAAACCAGCGTGCGGCTGGTGCAGCTCGTGTCCGACCCGAGCCAGGTAACGCCTAACGCTATGCGCGAGATCGCGACGTACGCTAATGGTATTGGAGCGAATATTCGTCTCATCGTGCCCGCACTTGCCGGGGCAGCTGCCTCGACGCTGATCCGGGATGCACACGCGGCCGGGCTGTTCGTGCACGCGTGGACTCTGCGGCCTGAGCCTCAGTTTTTAGCGCAGCGGTATCACGGCGATGCACTCGCCGAGGTACGCGAACTAGCGGCGTTAGGCGTTGACGGTTTGTTCGGTGACTATCCCGACCAACTGCTGGCGGGGCTGGGGAGATAGTGGATAGTGGATAGTGGATAGTGCACGTCGTTACCCAGCGAGCGCACTATCCACTATCAACTATCAACTATAACTAGCTCACCGTCTTGGGGTCCTTCTTTGGCGGATTCTTCACGTATTTGTCCAGCCACGCCGACCAACGTCCCCACAAGTCGAGCGTCGTCTCCTTCGTGGCGGGGCCGTGGTCCTCGAACGGATACAGATACATCGACGTCGTCTTTCCCAGGCCGTTGAGTGCATGGAACAGGCGCGGCGAATTGCTCAATTCCGTGCCCACGTTCTGATCGTGCATGCCGTGATACAACAGCAAGGCGCCCGTTAGGTTGTTCGCGAAGAGCAGCGGCGACATGTGCAGATACGTGTCCTTCGCATCCCAGAACGAGCGTCGCTCGCTCTGGAAGTCGAGCGGCGTGAGCGTGCGGTTGTAGTTCCCGTCGCCTGCGATTCCGGCCTTGAAGAACGGCGTGTGAACCATCGCATTCACTGTCGAGAAGGCGCCGTAACTATGCCCGCCGATCCCGATGCGCGTGCGGTCGACAAGTCCGCGACGATCCACTTCATCGATCACCGCCGACAGGTTGTTGCGCAGGTCGTTCTCGTAGTTGTTGTTCTGTTGACCGGCGTTGCCCACGATCGGCGCATCCGGCTCTACGACAGCGTAGCCTAACCGCACCAGGAATTGCATCGACCGCGCGCCGAAGTTCGGGAACTGGTTCTTGTTGAACGTGCGCGCGCCGCGATCGTACTCCTCCTGCCCAGCAAACTCACGCGGATAGAACCAGAACATCGCCGGCAGCCTCGTCCCCTTCTGATAGTCAGGCGGCAACGAGACGTTGACCTTGAACTTGAAGCCGTCAGGGCGCTCGACGATGAAGCTTTCCCTCGGCGCCTTCGTTAGGTCCGGCGTGTAGTCGATGTTCTGCGTGATCTGAGTGGTCTGGTCGCCGTTGCGATAGAAGGCTTGCGGGATTTCACGCTCAGACTCACGCGAGACGATGAGCGTCTTGCTGTCGAGATCGTGGAAGGCGACGACGCGTTCGAACACGTTGTTGTTGTCACTCTCGTATACGCGCGTCTTCGCACCGCTCTTGATGTTCACCTTGTCGATGAACGTCTTGGGACCGACTTCCAGCGGATTACGATCGTACTGCGTGCCGTACAAGTAGGCGGACTCACCGTCCGCGGACACTTGCACTTCCTTGTTACCGCCGCCTCCGCCGCCGAACCTAAATCCGCCGCCGCCGAAGCCACCGCCGCCGCCTAACGTGCCGCGCTTCATGACCAGCGAACCCGGGTTGTTATACACGTCATCGGCGCGATTGCGCGCCAGCGTGTAGCGACGCGTCGGCTCGCTGAGAATTACCGCGTATTCGTGCGTCTGCTGACCCTGACGTTCCGAAAGGAAGAGTGTCTTGAGGTCGCTGGAGTAGCGATGCGTCGCGATACGTGTGTTGCTCTCGTATAGCGGCTTCACGTCGCTCGCGCCGAACGGTGGTACCCAGTGCATCACGCGATCGCGGCGCCTTGGCTGCCCTGTGGTGTCGTCCGCTGCGCGGGTGCTGTCGCGACGCGGCGGAGGGTCTTGTTCGAGATACGTTAGGCCCTGGCCGTCGGGCCGCCACGTGACTTCGCGCTTCCCGCTCTGTTCCTGACCGCCCGCGGCACCCGGTGCTGCGACGGCACGTGCTGTGTCGACACCGAGGTTGAGTGGCGTATCAACAATCTTGGCGACGACCTTACCTTCTGCGTCCCAAATCTCCTGAACGGAGCCAAAGCTGCTGACCGGCACCACGTAGGAGAACGGCTTCACCATGCGTGTGACGCGCAGATACTTGCCGTCAGGCGATGGATCGATCTCGCGGATCATGGCCGGCTGACCGACGTTCTTTACCGCGCGCGTTCTCACATCGATGAACGCGACTTGGCCGGTGGTGTGCCACTCGAGCAAAGCCTGATCATGCGGCGTCGCCATCAAGCTCTGGTACGTGCGCAGACGGTTCTTATCACTTTCTTCTGCGAGCTTCACGCGCGGTCCCTGTGGGACGGCTGGCGCGACTGGCTGTGCCGGACGGTTCGCGGGAATAACCACGGTTGTGATCTGCGCGCCGTTCGCGCTCCAATCGAAGCTCGTCACGAGCGTCGCGAGCACCGGTGTGCGCGTGATCTGCGTTGACTTGCCGGCGAGATCGGCGACGTAGATATGCGTCGCGTCAGGCGTGTGGACGAAGTACGCGACCGCCTTACCGTCAGGACTCCAGCTGGCGTTCGAGATGCGCGCTCCGGCCGGCACTTGCACGGTCACCTGGTGGCCATTGGTGGCCGAGACGAGTTGCAGGGAGACGTTGTTGCGAATCGTTAGGTTACGGTTGCGGTTCGCGCGGAAGTCGATAAACAATCCGCCAAGCTCATGGAACGGCTTCGAGAAGACGTCCATCGTGACTGGACCATCGCCGATCTCATTGAGAAACCACATCCGGTCTACCGAGAGGTTATTGACGGAGACGTTGAGATGGCGCGGGGCCAGGACAGCTGAGGTGAGCGGATCCGGCGGCCTAACGAATGCTTCTGAGCGGATCATCTCGTCGGTGCTCATCGCACGGCCGTTTTGGACGTTCTGAGCCAAAACGGGGGTGGCGGCGAGGGCGACAGCGAGTATGGCGCGCCAGGTTGATCTGGCGGCGTCGGAACGCAGGAATGTCATGAGGGGCCTCGGTGGGCGGGCGAGTGCGGACGCGTGCCTTCCGTCTACGGCTAACCTCAGTGGTCCGCTGGCACAATCTGCCGTCAGGGCCCTTCGAGTGAAAGTTCGGCCTGCACCCGCTTAGTGAGCGGCGCCGGCGATAACTGGAGGTTCCACGTCCATCCGCCCAGTGACCGTCGTCTCCGGGGTGCCGAGCAGGATCCGGTCGACCGCTTCCACGCCCTGAAGCGACGAATGGTCCTGGTTCGAGACCTCGTATCGCCAAGCGCCGAAGCGGCCACGGCTGAGGATCGAGAGCTCGTCTAACCCTGGCAGCACCTCGCCAAGTATGTCGTCCCGCTCGAGCCAGGGCGTCGGATAACCGCGCGGGAGCCGGCGGTGCCAACGCGTCGCGATCGACGTCCGCTCGTCGATAAACCCGACGCGCCGAAAGCCCTCGACAGTTTCTTCGACTATGCGCGCTGAGTCGACCGGCTTGACGGGAGACTCGCTCACTTCGGCCATCAACGACCACTGCTGCCCGGGGCGCGCGACGTTGTTCGGCGAGTAGTTGCTGAACACGGTGGCCCGATAAAAAGGCGTGTCGGCCTCGGGGAAGTACATCCAGCACTTCGTGCGCAAATCCGCGGGCGGCTCTCCTTCGAAGCCGACGCCGATGATATGGCTCGCCGAGTAGACGAAGCGATCAGCGAAGACTTTCAGGTCGGGGGCGTCGGTCAGCGTGCCGAGGAGCACGTCGAGCGCCATGCTCGAGATCAGATAGTCGTACGTATCGCTGGATCCATCGGCGAAGTGCACACGCTTGGCGCGCGTATCGACGGTGGTGACGCGCGTGTCGAACGTTAGGCGCTCGGCAGGGAGGCGCCGAGCCAGTGCACGCCAGATCGCTCCGGTTCCGCCGTGCAGCGGGAAGCGGAACGTCGCGTTAGGTCCCCAGCTCACATCGTCTTTCTGATGCACGAGGTTGCGCAACACGCGCGCAAGGTCGACAGTCGCGACGCGCTCTCCCATCCAGCCGACGCCGAGACGGTCCGGCGCGTACGCCCAGACCTTCTTGTTGTATGGGTACATGAACACGTCGCACAGACCGCGACCAAAGGCGCGGTGGAGCCATTCGGCGAAGTGCGCAGCGCGCTGCGACGCGTGGCCGTTCTTCTGAATCTCGACGAGTCCTTCGAGGCAGGACACCAAGTCGTTAGGTGGCAGCCGCCAGATGTTGTTCTGCAACGGATAGGGGATCCAGCGATCGCGCATCCAAACCCACGCTTCGCGCTCGTGTTCAACCCATGCGTCGCCTAACGCCTCCCGCATCAAGCTGTCGAAGTAGCGCCAGTGCGAAAACAACACATGGCCGCCCAGGTCCCATGTGAACCCGGCAGCATCGACAATAGAGGAAGCGAGACCGCCCGCGCTGCTGCTTGCCTCGATGAGCCGCCAATTGGAATGGCCATGCTCGTTCAGGCGCCACGCAGCGCTCACGCCGGTGGGCCCGGCGCCGATGATGAGAATGCGCGGCTCAGACATCACGCGGCCCTAAGCGCCGAGCGGAAGGCGAGAAGTTGGCGCCAGGCGCGCGCGCAGAACTTGATCAATTTCCAGCGACGGATCGACACGGTACCGGTGGTGCGGTCGCGGTGCCCGACCTCAACGAAGGCGATCTTGGCGCCACGCCTGGCCGCGTGTACGGCAAAAAAGATTGACGGGGCGAGCGTATCGGTCGGGATAAGTGGCGCGGCGTCATTCCACAACTGACGACGGAAGACCTTGAAAGGAATATTCGCGTCGCGCAGACGGACGCCGAAAAGCATCGTGAGGGATACGCGGATGACTCTCGTTAGGACGCGCCGGAGGCGCGCGTCACTACGAACGCGACGGACACCGAAGGCGGCATCGTGGCCGTTTAGCACCTTTTGCCAGAGGCGCGCGAACGACTCGAGGGGGATTTGATTGTCGCTGTCGATGAGGAAGACATATTCGCCACGCGCAGCGACGAGGCCGGTGATGAGCGCAGGGCCGTGACCGCCGTTCTTCTTGTGGACCGCGTGGACACGCGAATCACGCGACGCCAGCTCGTCGAGGATCGCCCCCGTGCGATCGCGCGAGCCGTCGTTAACGGCGACGAGCTCCGCGTTAGGCACCACCGAGAAGACATGCTCCTGCACGGCGCGTACTGCGTCGGCGACGCCACCCTCCTCGTTGTACGCGGGCATGATCACGCTGAGCGTGGGGGTGGGGGTGCGCTCGCTCATGCTGGCTTGCTTGCGGCGACGGCTACTGTGGCGCGATCCACTCGGTACGTCCACAGCATCGGTGCATCGTGCATACGCTCGCGCTTCGTGAGTGTCAGACCTGGAGGTAGTCGCTCGATGACACGCGCCTCGGTGTCAGGGGCGCTTCCCGGTGAGCGATTCAGCAGCCACACGACGTCACCAGGCGCGACGGCCAGCGGCAGCGCTTCGGGTTCATCGAGCTTGTAGATGCCGATGGCCGTTAGGCGTGCGCCCCCAACATCGTAGGTAACGGGATCAGTCGGTCGATAGCTTCGCTGCTTGTCGACCACAGTGGCGTCTGCGTTCTGCACGAAGAAGTGGATGCCGTGGCCGTCACCACCGGCAAAGACGAGCGTTATGCGCTCACCGCGATGCTGCCCGCTGCGCAGCCGCGAAGTGGCCGTGACGTACGAACGCTCGGCCGGTTTGCGCGAACGCGACATGGGCTGAAAAACGCCGGCGCGTTGCACAGGTCGCAGGACGTAGGAATCGTAGAGAAAGGCTCCGGCGAGCACATCGCCGTCGTGCGAGTTGACGCGAGCATCGGTCAGCCAACTGCGCCTAACGTTCGGGTAGAAGTTGCTCAGGCCGACAAAGAGGTGCAGGGTCGCCGTCACCAGAACGATGGCCCACGCCAACGCCGGCCGGCGACCGAGACGCGCAATCGCTGCCATGCCCACGGCGGACGCGATGGCAACCGCAAACGCCGGCAGAATGAAGTAGCGCGGCGTTGTTGTCGATGCGAAGTAGAAACCCATACTTGGGATGCACCACGCGGTGATCAGCGCGAGCAGCCAGCGCCGCGACGCTTCCATCTCGCGCAGTCCGAGAATCGCGTACACGAGCGGGAATGGTGAGATCGCCCAGATGAGCAGCTCGAAGAAACGCGTACGGTCGGGTGTCGTTAGGTGCCGTGCGACGTCGCCAAAGATCTGCACCATGTACGGGTCCCATGCGAAAAGCGCCGCGTAGATGGCGGCCAACGCCAGCGCGACCGCGCCGACGCGCGTGACGGCGGCGCGAAGCGACGCATGGTTGCGCCACAGCAGAACGCCTATCGCACCAGTGGCCAGGACGGCATCGGCCCTAACGAGAATAGCAGCGCCGAAGAGCATGAGAGCCGCAACCTCACCGCGCGTCGCCGGACGATTGGACAGGAGCACGACAGCCGCAACCACGAGCGCCGCAGCCGGCAACGCGGTATTGCCGTACGCGCTGCTGGTCCAAATGACCGGGCTTGCCGCTAGCGTCCCGGCGAGGAGCCACCGTTCGATCTTCGTTAGGTCCGCACGAAACGAAAACAGGCCAAGCAACGGAATGAGCGTTCCTGCGAGCACTGAAAGCGTGACCATCACCACGGGGATCGTCATGACGCCGCCACCGACGACGGCCGTGATGCCCTGAACGACGCGGTAGTAGCCGACCTGCGGACCGTAGCGGTACAGGTGCGCCGCGTTGTCGCGCGTGATCCCCGCAACGCCGGCGGCAATGGAGCTCTCGTCGCCTTCATAGAACGCACCGTAGCTCGCACTCAACAGCCGTGCGACGAGTAGCGCGAACGCAAGCGCCAACACGAGCCAAAGCGGCGCAATTCCAGGCTCAGTAGCGCCGGGGGGAGTGGCTGGTGAACTACTCGTAAGTCACTCGCACGCGAAGAGTTATCTGGTTGTGGCTGGTCGGCGCGTCCAGTGCAAGAGGAGGGCCAAGTGAGGTCGGGGTCTGAGGTCTGAGGTCAGAGTAGCGGCGTAACGCGAGACTGGGCAAGAGGCGATGCGTGGCGCGCTCGTTCCCCTCCGGTTACGCTCTTGCTCTGACCTCTGACCTC
>JBQTIF010000064.1:0-8223 GCA_052388395.1 Gemmatimonadaceae bacterium
GATTCCGGCGTGATCCACCCAAAGTCGGCGCGCCTGGCTAACGCCAGTTTGCACCAGCGTACGTTACCAGTATGGTAACGCCGCCTTGACTTTGCCATTGCCTGTTACCAAATTGGTTACGTGCGCATCATCACGCGGGCGCGCCTTAGACGATTCGCAGATCGGCATGGCGATGCGCAGAAGCCGTTGGATGTCTGGTACCACACGATCAAACGTGCCACGTACAAGACGCCCAATGAACTCCTGCGCGATTTCCCGAAGGCAAGCCTGTTAGGGAACGGAGTGACCGTGTTCAACATCGGCCCGCATCGCCTCGTCGTGCATATGCGCTACGATCTCGGCCGAGTCTACATTCGCGAGGTGCTGACACACGCGGAGTACGATCGTCGGAAACTCTAAGGGATCGCTGATAACCCTGTGGAGAATTTGAGGTTACTATGGCTACGGCTACATTAGATCGCCGCCCGCGCGTTCTGCATAACGCGAAGGACTATCGAACCGCTGTTGCGGCCATTGATGCCTTGCTCGATCGCAATGCCGCCAAGGGGACACGCGAGTACGAGCTGCTTGAGCTCTTCTCGCTACTCGTTGAAGACTACGAGACGCGGCATATTCCTGAGCCGCCGATCCCAACACCAGAAGCGGTGGTGGACTTCATGCTCGAGCAGCGCGGCATGAAGCGCGCGGATCTCGCTGCGCACTTCGGCGGCCGCAGTCGTGTGTCGGATTTCTTCGCCGGGAAGCGCGAACTCTCCGTAGGCCAGATCCAGACGCTGCGACGACTGTTTGGGGTCTCGGCGGATCTGTTGCTACCACCGGCCGACTGATCCTGTTAGCCCGCTATCTGCCCGCTGGCCTCGCGCAATCCGCTGATCCATGAGAAGATGATGCCCGTCACCATGGCTAGGTCCGAGTGACCTCGGACACACGGCGCGAGGCCGACATTCACCACGGTGACGGGTACCGACTGTCGGTGTACAACCCTTGACAACTATGTCAATCCCCCTCGTTAGGGTTGAGACCGTCTAAATGAATTTCGAGGTCCGCGATCCCATCCTCAATTCGCCGTTCGAGGAACCGTCGCGCTATTGGTTCATCCGCGAAGGCGCAGAGCCGCAGCTCATCGAGAACAAGCGGCGCCCCGCCATGATCTTTCAACCAACGAACGTAAGACAGCCGTGGCCCGCGGACGACGGTATCGTGCGCAAGCTCCCAGAGTACGAGCGCGGCTACGAGCTCAAGCTGGTCAACATCATCCGCGATTCGCTCGGCGGTTGGCGCAAAGCAGGATATCCAGGCGCGACGCGGATGACGTACGACCTGCTCGCGCACTGGACGCAACCAGAGCGAGAAAAGCGCCTCTTCTTTGCGCAGCTGGAGGCCGTGCAGACGATCATCTTCCTTAAAGAAGCCCGCAGCGACTTCCTGCAGGGAATTGACGTGCCGCGTGAGGAAGTTCCTGAGGACACGCAGCTCAGAGGCTACGCCGGCTTCGCTCGTTATGCATGCAAGATGGCTACCGGATCCGGCAAGACGACCGTAATGGCCATGCTTGCCGCGTGGAGCATCCTTAACAAGGTCGGCAACCGCTCCGACGCGCGCTTCTCGGACGTCGTGCTGGTGCTATGTCCGAACATAACGATCCGCGATCGACTGCGAGAGATCGATCCCGAGTTAGGCAATGCGAGTCTTTACGTCACACGCGAGCTCGTGCCGCCGCACCTGATGCCGGTGCTGCGTCGCGGCCGAGTCCTGGTCTCCAACTGGCACGTGCTGCAACCGCAGACGCCGCAGGGGCCCGGCGGCGCAGCGAGAGTCGTGCGCGCCGGTGTTGAACGCACCAGAACAGAGACCATCCAAATCGCCGAGAAGACCACAACTGCGCGCGGAACCCGCTACATGACACCAGCGGCCTACGCTGCACTGCTAGCTGCTGGCACGATCGACATCGTCGGTGAACCTGAATACAACGAGGATGGCTCTCTCAAAAAAGTCCGCGTACGCCGGACCGAATACGAAGAAAGCGATTCAGCACTCGTTAGGCGCGTATTCGGCCGCGCAGTGGGCGGCAAGCAGAACATCCTCGTCATGAACGACGAGGCGCATCACGCCTATCGCATCCGCCGCCCCGAACCGGATGAGGAGGAAGAAGACCTCTTTGGCGAAGACGAGGAGGGTGAGGAGTTCTACAAAGAGGCCACGGTGTGGGTGGAGGGTCTGGACAAGATCCACGCGCAGCGCGGAATAAACTTCTGCATCGATTTGTCGGCGACGCCGTATTACCTCGGTCGCGTCGGCCAGGACACGGCGCGGCCGTTCCCTTGGGTGGTGAGTGATTTCGGTCTGATTGAAGCCATCGAGAGCGGACTGGTCAAGATCCCGCAACTTGCGTTACGCGACACGAGCGGGGCCGAACGAGCGCGCTACTACAACATCTGGCGCTGGATCCTCGAGCAACTCACCACGGCGGAACGCGGAGCACGCCGAACGAGCCCGCGACCAGACGCGATTCTCAAATACGCGCACACTCCGGTCGCAATCCTCGGCGGCGACTACAAGGAGCACCTGGATCAGTGGCAAGCACGCGGGGAATCACGCCCACCAGTGTTCATTATCGTCTGCAAGAACACGAAGATCGCGGCATTGGTCTACGAATGGATTGCTGAGGGGAAACAGCCAACGGGCATTCCCCCGGCTGGCTTGCCGTGGTTCGCCAACGAAGACGGTCGCCTGAACACGATCCGCATCGATACGAAAGTGGTCCACGAGACCGACACGAGCGGCGCGAAGAGCGATGAAATGCAGTGGCTGCGTTTCACTCTCGACACGATTGGCAAACTCGCATGGCCTAACGATTCTCAACTGCGTCCGATCTACCCAGAAGGGTTCGAAGAACTCGCTAAGAAGCTCAACAAACCGCTCGATCCGCCAGGTCGCGATGTGCGTTGCATCGTGAGCGTCGGCATGCTCACAGAAGGGTGGGATGCCAATACGGTCACACATATCGTCGGTCTACGACCCTTTATGTCGCAGTTGTTGTGTGAACAGGTGGTTGGCCGCGGGTTACGGCGCGCGTCGTATGAAGTGGATGACAACGGACGCTTCACCGAAGAGGTGGCGCAAGTTTTGGGCGTCCCGTTCGATGTCGTTCCATTCAAGGCCACGACAGGCGCCGAGCCGCCGAAGCCGACCGGCCGCACGCACGTTCATGCACTACCTGAGCGGGCGCACCTCGAGATCCGCTTCCCTCGGGTCGAGGGGTACACGCAAGCGATCTGTCATCGCGTGACAGTCGATTGGGCGAAAGTGCCGAGCATCAAGCTGGATCCCATGGAGATTCCTCCAGAAGTTGAAATGCGAGGACTGTTGCTCACTCTCGATGGGCGCGCCTCGGTTTCGTCAGTTGGTGTCGCGCGAGAGATCAACTTAACGCCCTACCGTGCGGGCCAACGTGCTCAGGCATTGATCTTCGATCTCGCCGCAGACCTAACGCGTAACTACCTCGCGAACGCTGAAACGAAGGTTCCAGCGCAGGCTCTGTTCAGTCAGATGCGAGCCATTGCCGAGCGCTATGTGAACGAGAAGGTGATCGCGTTAGGCAACTTCCAGAAGAGCGATGTGTTCCTGTCCCCGTTTTATGGCCACGTTGTGGAGCGTTTGAAGCAGGCAATCCATCCCGATGGATCCCTTGGCGAGGCTCCTGAGATGCCCATTTTCGAGCAGCGGCGGGGTGACGGATCGACGGCGGAAGTCGACTTTTGGACTAATAGACCCGTGCGAGTTACCACCAAAAGTCACATCAACTACATCGTCGCCGACACGGTGCGCTGGGAACAGGCCGCGGCCGACCAGATCGACCGCCGTAAGGACGTCAGTGCATGGGTGAAGAACGCGGGGCTGGGTTTTGCCGTTCCGTATCTCCACAACGGCCAGATGCACGACTTCATTCCTGATTTCATCATCCGGCTCGCTGTCCCCGAGCCAACGTTTCTCATTCTCGAGACGAAAGGCTACGATCCTCTCGACGAAGTGAAAGCCGCAGCAGCCGAGCGCTGGGTTAACGCCGTCAATGCGGCCGGTAAACACGGTCGCTGGATGTTCAGAATGGCGCGGAATCCGAACGACGTACCGTGGCTAATCGCCGACGAGTTCTCAAAGGCGGCCCCTGCTCGTCAGAAGTCGGACTGAAAAGAAACGCGGGGTGAGCTTTGCGGCCGAACATGATGCGGCGACGTCTAAGTGCCTAACGTTTGTCGAAGGCAGCCTGCATTTCGTCAAGGATTGCGGCCGTTGCTGCATGAGGGTCTTTCGACAGTGTTATTGGACGTCCAACTACGAGATAGTCAGCGCCGGCCAATATTGCGTCCGTCGGAGTGCAACTGCGCTTGTGATCGTCGGCCGCGCTTCCTGCGGGCCGAATACCAGGCGTGACGATTAAAAACTCAGAATCCGTTGCCTCCCTGATTGCTCGCGCCTCTCTACCCGACGCGACTACACCGTGGCATCCGATTTCCCGCGCCTTTTTCGTCTTGTACAGCACATGCTGTTCGACTGACGAACCGATGCCCTGCTCCAGTAGATCACTGTCATCAAGGCTCGTTAGCACAGTGAGCGTGAGGATCTTGAGTTGAGATCTCTGCGCCGCCTCAACTGCAGCGCGCACTGTTTGAAAAGTTGTGTTAACAGTCGTCAGCTCGACACCGTTTCGGATCGCCACCGCGACGAGGCGTCGGATGGTCTCGCCAATGTCGCCGAATTTAAGGTCAAGAAAGACGCGTTTGCCTTGATCACGAAGCCACCGGACAATCTCGTCGTGTCCGACAAGGTATAGCGCCCACCCTACCTTGTATGTGTCGACCAGTTCACCAAGTTTTTCGACCAATCTTTTGGCGTCATCGGGTTCGATAATGCGCGTCGGAGCTTTTGGGTCGTTTGGGAAGTCCAGAGCCACGAATAAACGCTGCCTGGCCTGAACGGAGGATCCTTGGTGCGAGGCGGGGTCCACTGCGTTCTCCGATCCGGGCGGGAACGTAAGAGTAGAGTTCATGAGACTTCCTCGTTAGGAGCGGAGTCTGCACGGACGTGGGGAAGCAAAGGCTCTGAGCCCAGTCCTTCAAGGGGAAAGGTGCGACGTTCGATAGTTCCCTTTTGAATCTCGGCTCTAATGCCGAGCTCGATCAGCCGCTCTGCCGTGCTTGCTTGAGTTCTTCCAAAGAGCCCCGTTTGAACCAAGTCCGACAGATACTGCAGAATGCCGGAAGTCACGGATACGCGAATCGAAGCAGCTTCAAGCTCGTTTTTCTGTCGAGGCACGCAGGAGAATAGTATTGTTAGGACATAACAATACCATTTTCACGCCGATAGACAAGACTCGTCGTCGACGCTGACTTCGATGAGCCGGATTGGTGACGCATGAGTGCTTCTCGTCTCGGAACGGAGCAGTGCCGCCCTGCTGAGCAGTCGCCGGTGTCCATCCCAGGTCGTGGTCGAGGCCCGGATAGGTGCGCACCGTTAGGTTGGACTTCCGCGCGGCTTGGAATGCCGCTTCCGTCTCGCGCACGCCTTCCACACGCGTAGCGCGATCGAGTGCACCGTGAAAAATCCCCACCGGCACATTGACCTTGAGGAGTATGCTGCTTGTCGGCATGCCATCCCACCCGTCCAATAGATAGGCCGACGAAAGATTCAAGGGCGACTGCCACAGAAAATCATCGTTGTGCTCGTGCACAGCTTTCATGATGGCGTCCAAACGTGGCCGGTTAAGCGCCGCGAGCTCGTTAGGTGTCATCGCGCCGTTCGAGTCCGCGTCAAACACTGCGAACGGGATCCGCGCGCCAAGCGACGGGTTCCGTGTGACCGCAGCATCATAGTCCGCTCGGCGAAGACCACTGTCGGTCGCAGCCGGGAAAATGGCGCGCAGGTTTCGCCAGGGACCCACCGTGTTCTGCCAGACCACCGTGTTGTGCTGGTTGTCGGACTGGTAGCTCGCCAACACGAGGCCCACGATCCCTTCCGGTGCGCGGAGTGCCAGTTGCGGAGCAAGGCGCGTCCTCTCGCTCGTGCCGTACAGCACTATCCGATTCGCATCGATCTCGCGTCGCCGGCGCAGCACCTCGAGAGCACGAGCGTAATCATCCAGCAAAACCGTTGGCGTGGCTGCCGAGAACACCGCTCGCTCAGCACGAACGCGTCCAGTCGAGCCGATCGAGCAACCGCAGCTTAGCAATACGAAAGAACGCTAGCCGTAGAAATCGTAGTAGTCGTATTAGGCCATCAGCCGCGCGATAGCGCACAGGAAGATCGTAGCTGCGCGGTCCCGCACCATGCAGATAGAAGACAACAGGTACGTTACCAGTCGCTCCGGAGGGATCGATAGTTTGCCGGCCAACGGTGTGCCATCGGTGGCTGTGAGCTCGACAATGACGTCATCGGTGAGTGCTGAAGAGTCAGAAGGCGGTTGTGACTCGGCACTGCGCAGCGCGGCGCCAATAAGCGCTGCAACTGCCAGCCCGCGTCAGTAAAGAGCCGATATTCGCTGCGTCATGTTTGTTGCTCCGGAATCTCCTTCAGTCACCGAGCACTTCCGCGAAATACGCTGCCAGATCGATTGTGAGCGGCGGGACGTCTGTGTGCGGCTGCCAGCCTAACGACCCAGCAAGGATCTCCGGCCGATTCTCTCCCTTGCGCCAGCGCTCGAACACGCGGCCATCCAGATCCACGATCCAATATTCGCCGACATCTTCTTCCATATAGATCCTGCTTTTCACCTGGCGATCCGCACGCGCCGTGCTCGGCGACAACACCTCGACCGCAAGCACAAGTCCCTGAACGTCGCGCCACGTCCGCGGTCGGTTCCCATCGACCAAGGGCGCGACGAAAAGATCGGGCTGCGTGAGCCGCCGTGGCGAAAACTCGATGTCCGCAGGGGACCACAGGAGTTCACCAATCCTGTGCTCGCGAACGTATGGCTCAAGAAGCCGGAACAAGACCGCCAGCGCTCGCTGATGATACGCGGAAGGCGCTGGGGTCACGAATAGCTCTCCGTCCAGCACCTCGTAGCGCTTCCCGTCGTCCGGCAGCGCGCGCGCCATCTCGGCGGTCCAATCTGTCCCGCCGATCGGTATCGGCGCTGATGCAGGCATAGCCATAGCGTACGCTCGGCGCGAAAGGATGTGCAAGCGAACATACGCCGAGGATAGAAAGCACCGCTGGTCCCACGTCATCGTTCCAGCGCGGTGCCATCAAAACACCCGCGCGGTGATCGTTTTCGCCGCCGCGTGACGCAATGTCGGGCATGGAAGGACTCCTGGAGCGATAATGCGAAGACTTCTGTGCTACACACTGATTGCGGCATTAGGCGCCACGGCGGCGTGCAGTGGCGGTTCCGGCCCCGCGGGACCGCAGCCCGGAGCCGCCGGCCCCGGGACCATGACGGCCCAAGTGAACGGATCCGCGTGGACGGCGAGCGCACTCAAACGCGCGTTCTTCACCAGCGGTCTGCTCACTATTCAGGGTTCTGATGGCTCGCGGATCATCACGATCGTCGTGCGCACATCGACGACGGGATCGTTTTCACTGGACGTGGGGAACGGGTTGGGGCACAACGCGATCTACACGGTCGTGCCAGCGAGTAACTGGGGAACGGCACTCGGTGGTTCCGGCACGATCACCATCTCGGCGATCAACGCGAGCAATGTAAGCGGCACGTTCATGTTCACCGGGATCTCGAACATCAGCGGAACTGCGCCAGCTCAGATTACGAACGGCCAGTTCAACTTGCCGATTTCTTGAGATCGTTCGGTTGCAGCCTACTTCAACAAGCACACGCGCCTACGGCACCAGACGCACCTCCCGCTCCGCCACACCGCCGCGCGTGCTGAGCGCACGAATGGTGATGGTTCTGTCTGCCGGCTGCGTACCGGCGCGGACGCGCAGCGCAACGGTGCGAGACTCGCCGCCGCTCAACCAGAACTCCGGTGCCCGACCGACGGCACGCGTGGTGCTCCCCTCCGGAGCGCGCAACGCCAGCTGATCGGGCCTAACGATCTTCACTCGCTTGGCCTGCTCGAGCGTCGTGGGAAGACGGCCGCTGTTGAGCACCGTAACCTGCAGCTCGTGCGTGGCGGAATCCCGGGCCGCGCGCGCCGCCTGCACGACCACGTTCGTGATCTCGATCTGCGGCAGCGACTGCGCCAGGTAGTAATTGAACATCGCCTGGTTACG
>JBQTIF010000065.1:0-17222 GCA_052388395.1 Gemmatimonadaceae bacterium
CTCACGGCACTCGGCCGGCGCCAACTGGGGCAGGAGGAGGCCGACTTCAAGAAGTCCGTCGCTGCGATCTCACGCGTGCTGCGAGGGGCCGAATCATGACCGCGCGTGAACTGTGGCTACGCCTAACGAGTTGGATGCGACGCGACCGGCTCGCTCGTGAGCTGGCCGGCGAGATGCAGACGCACATCGAGTTGCTCGCGCGTGACTTCGAACATGCCGGCATGTCGCGCGCCGACGCCTTTGCCGCGGCGCGCCGACAGGTCGGCACCGTGAGCGGAATGCGCGAAGCGAGCCGTGAATACTGGGGCTTTCCGCTGCTCGACAGTGTGCTGCAGGATCTGCGCTACGCGATGCGTGGACTCGTCCGTGCGCCAGGCTTCGCAGCGACAATCATCGTCACGTTAGGGCTGGGCATCGGTGCCAACGCGACGATGTTCGCCGTCATCGACCGTCTCATGTTCCGGCCGTTCGCGTACATGCGCGATCCGGCGTCGGTGAATGGTGTGTATCTGCAATTCACCAGCGGCGGTCAGCGGCGCACATGGGTGGAACTTCTTCGGCGGCGAGATTCACGATGAGGCGGGCTGGAGCTGCTGGACCGGCGTCATCCATGGGTCGTGCCGACATGCCGAGCCCTCGGCATACAGCATCGCGAATCTGGAGTTCGTTTCTGGAGACTCTGTGTCGTTTAGGCTCGGGCGTATCGCGCGGCCATACATTGCTCGGCCGTGGTGGGAGTCGAAAATTGACGACCCAGCCGCGCTCAGGATCGATCCACCCCTGCCCTACTTCACTATTACCCGCACCCGGGAATTCCCCATTGCTAACCAATGGGTGGAGAAAGTTGGCCGCAGAACTGGATGGACTTATGGGAGGGTGTTCGCAACGTGCGTAGACTACAGAATCCAGAACCAATGGCGCATCATGTGTGCCGATCAGGCTGACCTTGGAGTTTGGGAAACTGACAGCGGAAGTCCCGTCTTCGAGCTGAATACTGATGGGGCGGCAACGATAACTTTCGTTGGCATGCTTTCCGCACTCGTAGACAATCGCCCGAATAGTCCTGGCACGTTCGCTGGCGTTTTCAGTAACTATCGCCAATTGAAAGCAGACATGGGGACCTTTCAGGTCTTCTAGGATGGGCCATATGCGGAATTCTTTAATGCGCGGTGGACTGCGTTGGGTGTTCGGATTTGCCTTGGTAGTCGTGTCCTGTGGGAACCCATCGTGCAACGCCTTGGTGGGCTCAGGCGGAATCATACTGCATGTAGTTGATGCGACGACTAGCGTCAAGTTGGATTCTTTGGCAAGCGTGTCGGTCGATCGATTGACGCCACCAACTGAAACTCGGACGAGCCCACTTCTCGACCCTTCGAGCTCTAACGCTTTGTTGATTACTGAGCGCGAGGGTCGGTATCGGCTCACCGTAACTGTTCCCAGTTACCGGAGTTGGCAGCGCGAGGTTTCAGTACCGGGTGGTAGGGACGCGTGTCGCGACGGCGGTCCAATGACCGTCAGCGTTGAGGCGAGACTGGTTCGCTCTAAGAGTGCTGGTAACGATCGGGTTACGAGCCACCACGCCTTTAACGATACTCCGACATTAGCTCGTTTAGAGCGGCGTTGCCCGGACAGAGCTCGTTGTATGGCACGTCGACCAGCGGCTGCTCGACGGTCTTGTTCACCGCATGCATGTCCGCGCCACTCTGCTCGAGATAGAGCAGGCCAGTCACCACCTCGCCTTTGGCCTGCTGCTGGCGCACAAAAGTGTACGCCGCATCGCGATCGGTCGGATCGTAATCCGCGCCGACGCTGCGGAACCTAACGACGCTCCCGTCGTGCATCGTCACCGACATTGTCGCGCCGGGCTCGCCATTCGTGCTGATCTCCGATCGCAGCGGCACGAAGTCCACGGGCGCGATGTCGATGTTGTGCTCGCGCGTGTAGCGATAACTCTTGGTCGACCCGTCGTGATCGTTGAAGCTTACACACGGTGAGATGACGTCGATGAGCGCAAACCCCTTGTGCAACAACCCGGCCTTGAGAATCGGGACCAGCTGTGGTTTGTCGCCGGAGAAGCTCCGCGCCACGAACGTCGCGCCCAGATTCAGCGCGAGCAGCACCGGATCGATCGGCGGTTGTTCGTTAGGCTCGCCGCCCTTAAGCGTGGAGCCGATATCCGCCGATGCCGAGAACTGGCCCTTGGTCAGGCCGTAGACGCCGTTGTTCTCCAGCACGTACAGCATGTTGATGTTGCGCCGGATCGCGTGGCACAGCTGCCCCAGCCCAATCGATAGCGAGTCCCCGTCGCCGGAAATGCCGATGTAGTAGAGGTCCTTGTTCGCGGCATTGGCGCCGGTTGCGATCGACGGCATGCGTCCATGCACGGCGTTGAAGCCGTGCGATTGACTCAGCAGGTAGGCCGTCGTTTTCGACGAACAGCCGATGCCGCTCATCTTGGCGGCGCGGTGCGGCGGGATGTCGAGCTCGAAGAACGCCTGAATCATCGCCGCCGTGACCGAGTCGTGCCCGCACCCGGCGCACAACGTCGACATCGAGCCTTCGTAATCGCGCCTCGTTAGGCCGAGTTTGTTTTTGTCGAGGCCTGGGTGCCTGACGCGTGGTTTTGGGATTGACGTCATACAGCAGCTCCCGCGGCGGCTTGCGCGACAGCGCGCACGACGGTGGTTGCGGTCAAGGGCAGCCCGCCGTAATCGAGCACGGGCGTCATGCGGTCGCGTGCGACGCCGGTTTCCAACGCCAGCAAGGCGCGGAGCTGCGCGTCGCGATTCTGTTCCACGACAAATACCTGCGCGTGCGATCGCACGAAGTCAGCGATCGACGCGGCGAACGGGAAACCGCGCACGCGAAGGTAGTCACACTGGACCCCCTGCTCGCGCAACGTGTCCACCGCTTCGAGCACGGCCGCGTGGCAGCCACCTAACGACACGACGCCGACCTCCGCGCCAGGCTGCGTGCGAATCTCGGGGGCCGGAACCGCTTCCGCCGCACCCGCCAGCTTGCGCGCCAGCCTGTCGATGACGTCTTGATACGCCGCCGAATCCTCGGTGTAGGCCCCGTGCCGGTCATGTCCCGACCCGCGGGTGAAGTAGGCGCCTTTGGGGTGCACACCAGGCAACGTGCGCGGCGCGATCCCGTCGCCTTCGACGTCCAAGTAGCGCGAGAACTTTGGCAGCGCCGCCACTTCCTCCGCGCTCAGCACCTTGCCGCGATCCGGTTTGTAGTTGTCATCCCACGTTAGGCGCCGGCACATCCAGTCGTTCATGCCGATGTCGAGATCGGACACGACGAATACGGGCGTCTGAAACCGTTCAGCGATATCGAACGCCTGCACGGCCATGTAGAAACATTCCTCGGGATTGGCCGGGAAGAGCGCGATGTGCTTGGTGTCGCCGTGCGACGCGTACGCGATGGACAGGAGGTCACCCTGTTGTGTTCGTGTCGGCATCCCGGTTGACGGACCGGTGCGCTGAATGTCAAAGAAGACGGCGGGGACATCGGCGTAATAGGCGAGACCGATGAACTCTTGCATGAGCGAGATTCCTGGACCCGCAGTGCTCGTGAAAGCTCGCGCGCCGGCCCACGACGCGCCGATGACTATGCCGGCGGCCGCGAGCTCGTCTTCCGCCTGGACGATGCAGAAGCGCTTTCTGCCGTCCGCGTCGACGCGATAGCGCTGGCAGAAGTCCTTGAACGCCTCCATGAGCGACGTGGCCGGCGTGATGGGATACCACGCGCCGACGGTCGCGCCGGCGTAAACACAGCCTAACGCGGCCGCCGTGTTCCCGTCGAGTAGGATGTGGTCACGCGTGGCGTCCATGCTGCGCAGGTGGAACGGCAGCGGACACGCCATGTGCTTCTTTGCGTAGTCGTAGCCGAGCCGGATCGCCTTGTCGTTGGAGTCGAGGAGCGCCTTTTTGCGCGCGAACTTCTCGTGCAGTAGCGTTTGGATGACTTGCATGTCGATATCGAGCAGCGCGGCTAGCGCCCCAGCATACGCGATGTTGCGCATGAGCGTTCGCGCGCGATCGCCCTGAAAGGCTTCCACGCACATCGCGCCGAACGGCACGCCAAGGATCGTGACGCCGTCGCGCTTGAGCGCCGGGTCGAGCGGCCATGACGAATCATAGAGCAGGTAGCCGCCGCGGCGTACGGTCGCGACGTCCTTGGCGTATGTCCCCGGATTCAGCGCTACCACGAGATCGATCTCGTTAGGCCTCGCTGTATACCCATCTTCACTGACGCGGATCTCGTACCACGTCGGGAGCCCCTGAATGTTCGACGGGAAGATGTTCTTCCCGGACACCGGGATTCCCATGCGGAAGATCGACTGCATCAATAGACCGTTCGCACTGGCGGACCCAGTGCCGTTAACGGTGCCGATTTTCAGCGCGAAGTCGTTGACGCCGGCCATGATCTAGATGAGAGGGGATAGCGAATAGGAGGATAGGGGATGGGGGAGTCGCTTTTCTATCCCCTAGCCCCTATGCCCTAACCCCTATCCCCTCTGTTGTCGTACCCGCATACGGGATCAGGAGGTCGAATTTCCTCATATCCCATGCGGCGGTTGGACAGCGCTCGGCGCAGAGTCCGCAGTGCAAACAGATGTCCTCGTCTTTGAGCATGAGGCGCTTCGTCTGGGGGAGCGCCTCGGAGGCGTAGAGCGCCTGGGTCGGAGTCTGCGCCGGTGCCATCAGGCGGTCACGCACCTCACCCTCGGGGCCGTCTGGAGCAATCGTTAGGCAGCTCACAGGGCAGACATCGACGCAGGCATCACACTCGATGCATAGCGAAGCAGTGAAATGCGTCTGAATGTCGCAATTCAAACAGCGCTCGACCTCGCGCGCGGTCTGCTCGGCAGTGAAACCCAGCTCGACCTCGACGCTAAGCCGCGAGAAGCGCTCCTCGAGCTCGGCGTGAGTCATCTTGACGCGCGGCACCGGGCTGTAGTCGTTGCTGTAGCTCCACGAGTGCATCCCCACCTTCGCGCTCACGAGGTTCATCCCGTGCGGCGGGCGATCGGACAAGTCGATCGTCTGGCAGTGGTTGTGAATCGAAATAGCCGCCTGGTGACCGTGCTCCACCGCCCAAATGATGTTCTCCGGCCCCCACGCCGCGTCGCCGCCAAAAAACACACCGGCACGCGTACTCTGCATCGTTAGGCGGTCCACCAGCGGCATATCGTTCTCGTTGAACGTGATGCCGATGTCGCGCTCGATCCATGGAAACGCGTTATCCTGGCCGATCGCGAGAATCACATCGTCACATGGGAAGACCACGCGGTCGATCACTTCGCTGCGCTGCTTCCCGTTCTGTTCAGTCCAGCGCAAACGCTCCAGCTCCATGCCTACGAGACGCCCATCGGCCACGATGAAACGCTTGGGGCCGTGATTCTCCACGATCTCGACGCCCTCTTCCTCGGCGTCCTCCAGCTCCCACGGCGACGCCTTGAAATACGGCCGCGAGCGACGCGCGATGACCTTGATGTCATGTCCGCCTAACCGCTTGGACGTGCGGCAGCAGTCCATCGCCGTGTTGCCCACACCGATGATGAGCACGCGCTCGCCAATCTGATCGACGTGACCGAAGTGCACGTTGGCCAACCACTCGATGCCGATGTGGATGCGATCGGTGTCGCCACGCCCGGGGACCTCGAGGTTCTTGCCTTTGGGGGCACCGCTGCCGACGAACACGGCGTCAAATCCTTGATCCAGCAACTCGCGCATGCTCGTTATGCGCGAGTTGTATCGAATATCCACCCCCATGTCGAGGATGTACCCGACCTCCTCGTCCAGCACCGAGGCCGGCAGCCGGAACGCGGGGATGTTCACGCGCATCAACCCGCCGGACCGATCCAACTGTTCGAAGATCGTACATTCGTAGCCTAACGGCACGAGATCATTGCATACGGTTAGCGACGCCGGGCCTGCGCCGATCAGCGCGACGCGCTTCCCGTTTTTCGTGGCTGGTGCTTTCGGCAGTCTATCGCTGATGTCATCTCTCAAGTCCGCGGCGACACGTTTTAAGCGGCAGATTGCGACAGGCTTCCCATCCACACGTCCACGTCGGCAAGCCGGTTCACACGGTCTGTCACAGGTGCGGCCGAGTATTCCCGGAAAGACGTTGGACTCGCGATTCAGCAGGTACGATTCGGTGTACATCCCCTGCGCGATCAGACGGATGTACTCCGGCACATTGGTGTGCGCAGGGCACGCCCACTGGCAGTCAACCACCTTATGGTAGTAGGCCGGATTCGTGACGTCCGTCGGTCGCATGCGTGCGGAAAGAATTTGGTGGATGCCTAACTGATCTTTGCCGCTGGACCTCGGGATGGCAAGCGTGACGCCATCGCTTCAAACACGAAGCCAACAAGATTGGCGACTTGCCAAACGCCGAGCAGCAGAACGACTGCAGCTGAGCCATCACGTCGCTTGAGTGGTGGTCCAGCACGCCGTAGAAAGCTGGCGTGAAACCCCACGTCGCGCATGAAGCGTCCACGCCCGCGTCGCCGCAACTCCTGATGAAAGCGCCACGCGCCGCGCCCATAACGAAAATGCTGTGTCCAGAAGCGACGCAACGTCAGGTGGTGCGCATGAGCTACGAGCGCGTCGGCTGCATAGACGAGCGGATGTCCGCTCTCGTGCCAGCGGGCGCAGAGGTCGCGATCCTCTGAGGCAACGTCAAACCCTTCGTCGAAGCCGCCGACCCTAACGACAGCGTCTCTGCTCACCGCCAGATTATTGGTGGCGAAGAAGCGCGACTCGGCTCCCGCTGCGTTATGGTGCGCGTACGTAAGGTCATGAATCAGCTGACTCGTCACGGCGAAGGCGTTGTCGCTCAGAGCATTCACGACGCGTCCACCAACGAGGAGCGCGCCGGAACGCTCGAATCGTTCAGCCAAGCGAGCGAGCCAGTCCGGAGCGGGGCGACAATCATCGTCGGTAAACGCAAGAACGCTTGCGCGGGCGGCGGCGATGCCGGTGTTGCGTGCCGCAGCCGCTCCCAGCGGCTTCTGTCGAATCACGCGCACGTCGATGCGGTCGGTAAAGCGCGCGACAACCGCATCGAGCGGCTGGCTGCTGCCGTCGTCAACGACGATTACTCGAAACGCCGTGGGCGGATACGTTTGCTCGGCGATCGCCGTTAGGCATTCAGTTAGTTGCCTGGGCCGATCCCGCGTCGGCACGACAACGGCGATTGTCGGGCGCTCACCGATACCACCTTCCGTCACTCGGCGAAGACCTCCCGCCGGTCGCGCGCCGTGACATGCCGCACGCGGTGACACTCATAACGCGATAGTCGATCTCCGCTGGATCCCGCGCCGATCGCGTACCCCAACATTTGCCCTAACGCGTCTGCTGCAAGGCCGACGAGCATCACCGGCAAACATAGCAGGAATTGACGGCGCAGGGCCAATGTCCGCGCGGAACTCGCCGTGCGCGCCGCGCGGACGAGCGGTATGAGCGGTGCGCCGACGACATATGCGACACGAGTGGCGAGACCCATTCGCTTGCGACGCTCGGCGGCAAAGGCTCGTCCGTTGAGCAACGAAACCGGGAGCCACGACGACCATAACGAGAAGTTCGTGTGTGCCACGCGCGCTGCCGGCTCGAGACGCAGTCGATGCCCTTTGGCACGCAACTCCCAGTGCAGCACCGTCTCGACGTTGAGTAGTGCGTCTAAGCGATCGCCAAATCCGAGCAGCAGCTCACGCTTGTAGCTCGAGTTGTGGCCCGGCAAGAAATCAACGTCACGATCGTCAACCGGTTCCAGCCACGGTCCATAGCCGATAAAGAGGTCGGCCCAGCTGACCAGCGTCGCTGGATTCGCGTTGCGCACGGCGGGACCGATCGCGGCCCACGGCGCCTGGTGTGCGCGAATGAGATGCGCGGCCCACTCCGGATCGGGAAAGCAGTGATCCTCAGCCAGGACGACCACGGGCGCCGAGGCGGCGCGCACCCCTGCGGCGTTGGCCGTGCCTAACGGCCCAAAGTCGCCCACCTCCACGATTCGATGCCGAGGAAAGGCCGCAAGCAACCTGGCATCAGGCCGCAACGTCGCGACGCTGGAAGCGACGATGACGAGCTCTATCCGGGGAAGGGCGGTCTGCGCGGCGAGGTGCGAAAGGGTCTTCCGGATCGCGCCGAAGTCTCCCGGCGTAGCCAGGATGACGGACAACGCCGGTCTACTGGAGGAGTGCTGAGAGGAAATCATCGCGGATTCGATCAAAAGGGGTCAGAGTCGATTGAAAAGGATCCAAAGGGGTCAGAGTCGATTGAAATTCAGCCTGATGGCAACGATCGTCGAGCGCTTTTCAATCGACTCTGACCCCTTTGGATCCTTTTCAATCGACTCTGACCCCTTTTGATCGGCCCCTTTTGATCCAGCAGTTTAAGCTGAGGACCATGCAGACACCGTTACGCCTGGCGATTCTCGGATGTGGGAGAGCAGCCAACGAGCTTCACCTGCCCGCGATGCGGGGCGTGGCCGACATCGAAGTGGTGGCCCTCTCGGATCAGGACGACGAACGGATGCGCAACGCCGCGCGCCAGGCACCGCGAGCGCGTTGCGTGCGTGAACTCTCCGGCATTCTCTCGGATCCGGCAGTCGATGCGGTAGCAGTGTGCACGCCTCCGACGCATCACGCGGGTCACGCCATCGCAGTGCTTGACGCGGGCAAACACCTCTTCGTTGAGAAGCCCCTCGCGCTCGTGGAGGGTGATTGCGATGCGGTTCTGGCGCACGCGGCGCGCACCGGCACGCAGAAGGTCGTCGGGTTCAACTTGCGACAACATCGGTTGCTGCGCGCGGCGCGCGCGGTGATCACGAGAGGAGCGCTGGGGCGCATCGAGCTCGTGCGAAGCATTTTCACCACAGACATTCGCCTAACGCGGCAGCTTCCAGCCTGGCGCAACACGCGGGCAACCGGCGGCGGCGTGCTCTTTGAGCTGGCGACACATGTTTTCGATCTGTGGCGTTGGCTGCTGGTGGACGAAGTCACGCAGATCTCAGCCCTGAGCCGCACCGGAGGCGATTCTGACGACGCGGCTGCCGCGGTCACCGCGCAGTTGCGCAGCGGCGCGATCGCCTGCGTCCAGATGAGCGAACGCACGACAGCAATGCATCGGATCGAGGTGTTCGGGGAACGTGGTAGGATGGGCGTTTCGCTGTACGACTTTGACGGTCTGGAAGTCGTCCCGTTGACAACGCTCCCTGGTTCGATTCGAGGCCGCATCGACGCCGTGCTGCGCAGCGTGCGATCGCTGCCAGCCGGCGTGCGTGGCCTAACGAGCGGGGGCGATTACGTGTCGACGTATGCGCGCCAATGGCATGCCTTTGCCGCTACGCTCCTGCGCGGACAGCCGGCAGCTGCCACGCTGGAAGACGGACGGGCAGCGGCGCGCATCGCCATCGCCGCCGCTGAATCGGCGGCAAGCGGTCAAGTCATTGACCTTAAGACCTAAGAGCTAGGCGCTATCTATTGCCGCCACTCGCATCGGTAAGGATCATCCGTCCGCCGTCGTAGCCGAACTTGACTGTGGCGGCAGCCGTCAAGGCGTCGATCATCATCCCGGATTCGGCAATTGTCGCCGACAGCGTGACGGGACGAGTAAGCAGCGCCTTGTCCTTGACGTTGAGCTCCATGTTGTACCAGCGGCGGATGCGTTTGATCGCTTCACCCAGCGGCTGGTTCGTAATCGTTAGGTTCCCGTCGACCCAGCTGAACGCGTCGCCTGATTCCGTGGGCGTCGCGTCGCGGATGGCGCCAGCGGAGTCGACCATCACGCCCTGTCCGTCAGCGACGTCACGAGAGCCCCCTGGCGCCGTCACACTGGCCGTCCCACCCTTGACCCGCACTGCGACCCAGTTGTCCGTCGTGTACGCGTGCACAGTGACGGTTCCTCCGCTCGACGTGACCGACACATTGCGAGCCCGAATCTCGACCGGCGGATCTGCGTTAGGCGGTGGCGTCACTTCGACAGTTCCATCGAGTTGCATTGCGCGCCAGCGCTGAGCATACCCCGGGGGCACTATGAGCTTCGTATCGGCGCCCAGGTTGATCGCAGTGCTGTCTTCCAGCTTGAAGTTCGCGCGCTGCCCCGCCTTCGAGGCGTACGTCGCCACGTCGGGAGACTGAAACGCCTTTTCAAGCGCCGCCTCCGTGCCGGCGCGATTGAGATACAACAACATTCCCGCCGCAAGCACGAGGAACAGCAAAATGCCAACGATCGGTCCGGTCTTTGACTTCTTCTCGGCGAGAACATCGATCCCATGATGTGGAACTGGCATTGCTAACTCCGGTAGCGAAGAAAGTCGCTAAAGCAGTGGAAGTGGCCGCGTCCAGAGCTTACGCCATCAGGCTGCGCTCGTCGAGGCCGTTCATACGTGGTCGGTCCCCGCAACGGCCGGGTTCACTCGGCGATCGGCCTGCTCTTCCCACGTGCGGCTGACCATTTCCTTTGAGCCCAGTCCGACAGCGAGTGCCATCGCCAGCACAATCCCTCCGAACAGGATCGCGAAGGCGAGCTTGAGCACGTCACCACCGATACTCAAATGGTCGAGTGCCATCGCGACAGCCAGGACAAGAATCATCCATTTCACACCGGCACTCAGCAACCGCGCCGACTGGATCTGCATGTTGACAGCACCGATGAGCACCGTGCGGGCGAGGAACCGGGCTAAAACTCCGCCGAGCAGTACCAGAATAACGGCGACGAAGACGTTAGGCAGGTAGAAGAGGACGCGCCCCATCATCGTCGACATCTGGTTCGCGTCGATCGCTGCCAGACCGATCAGCAATCCGAGGAGGATCACGACCCAGTAGGCAAAGCGCGCAACCAGCAACGACGGACTTTTCGCCGGTGACCATTCGGCAACGGGGGAGAAGCCTAACGTTTCGAGTCGGTCATCAAAGCGCATCGCGCGCAGAAGTCGCCATATCAACCAGCGCACGACGACGGCGACCAGCACTGCGATGACCAACGACAGCACGAGCGCCGCCGCTCCTGGGAGGATGCTTGCTAAGCCAGCGAGTACGCGGCTCGCCGACTCGCTCAGGGCTTGTCCAACTTGCGTCCACATAGGCGTTCTCCTTGACTACGGCGTAAACCGATCCGGCCAGCGCCAGCGCGAGATGAGATACGGTTTCTCGCTCTCGAACAGTACGCTTAACGCGCTGATGCGCTCCTCGACGTGCTCAGCGCTCAGACCGGCTGCTTGCTGTACGAACGACGCGATCCACGCCCAAAAGAGCGGTGTGAACGCGTTTAAGAGATGCTCACGCCCGAGGCGACGCTGGTGAAAGGCCAGGGCAAAGTCGTAAACGATTCGTGCCCAGAGCTCGTCGGAGAGCCGGAACTCCGCATCCTGCACACGAGCGAGCTTTCGCAACGCATGCAATGATGTCGGTGGCAGCGCCACGCTCCAGATTTCGTGCAGGTTCGCAACGCCAAGGCGAAACGCTTCGAGGCATTGCTGAACATCGAACGGTTGCTGCTCATCTTCCGTCACCTCTGGTACGCCAAAGGCATCAACGGGCTCAGAGCCGCGGATCTTTTGCCAGACTGCCTCGGTCCGCTCAACCGTTGTGAACAAGCTGCCGAGAACACTCGGCAATGCGTCGCGCATGTCGAGCGCGCTCGCTGGAGTCGGCTCGCCCGCTGTTGATCCTCGAGCGCCAAGGTAGGCTTGGCAGAGACGAGCCCCCGCGGTCAGCGCTTGCGTCATAACCCAAAAATCAATTCCCATGCGCGCGACGTCGCCGCGCCATGCGTCGAGCGCGATAAATCGATCGATCAGACGTGCGGAACAGGCAAAGTCGCCCGCAAGCGGTTGGCGCACGCGCTTGCCGAACAGTGCGCGCGTCAGCGGATAGGCGACGGCGCTCGTTATGGTGCCGGAGAAGGCGCCGCGCGTGTATACCGGCGCGACGAAATCATAACTGTCCTGTACAATGGGCTTTACTAAGCGAGCGATTGCATCGGCGGCGGGAGATCCCGCATCGGCGTCGACAATGCCGCATGCCTTGGCGCGCAAGCGGCGCGCAACCTCGAAGACTGTACGACAGGCGCTCCCTTTTGATGGTCTGACGTACTGCGGCGAAGTGAGCGGCATGACACCGTCCACCGAGTACGGGACCTGGAGTAGCTGTGGTTGGCTGCCGTTGGACCCTGCACCCGACGAAGCGCCATCGAGGTCGAATTCGGTTGCTCCAGCATCAACATGAACGATCACGCTGCGCGCAGAGCTGAAGCTGTTATGCAAACCAGCCTGAGCCGCGCTCATCACTTCTCCAATAGTGGCGGCATTATTGAAGGTGGGAATTCCAACTACGATATCCGCCGTGCCGATTGTCCCTAGCCGTCGCTCGATTTCCTGCGGCAGCGCATCCATGATGCTCCATTTAGATGATCTCGCTCGCTCGCGTCAACCGTGCGGCGATCGCGGCACCGCACACGCATGAATCCGCTAAGCAGCGCGAGCGATCCGCTTTGGTTCAAGGACGCAGTCATCTACGAGCTACACGTCCGTACGTTTGCGGACGGTAACAACGACGGTACCGGCGACTTTCGCGGTCTCATAGATAAGCTCGATTATCTCGCGGAGCTTGGCGTTACTTGCTTGTGGCTGCTGCCGTTTTTTCCCTCGCCGTTGCGCGACGACGGTTACGATATCGCGGACTACTTCAGCGTGCATCCAGCGTACGGGACGCTGGAGGATTTTCGCGAGTTTTTGAACGCGGCGCACGAACGCGGGATGCAAGTCATGATTGAGTTGGTGATCAACCACACGTCAGACCAACATCCGTGGTTTCAACGCGCTCGTGAGGCAGCTGCCGGTTCCTTGGAGCGCGATTTCTACGTGTGGAGTGACACGCCAGACAAGTATCGCGGCGTGCGCATCATTTTCACCGACACGGAGAAATCGAACTGGACTTGGGACGACCGTGCCGGAGCGCACTACTGGCACCGTTTCTTCTCGCATCAGCCTGACCTCAACTTCGACAACCCTGCTGTGCTCGCCGAGCTGCTGCGAGTGCTGCACTTCTGGTTGGAGATGGGAGTTGATGCGCTGCGACTCGACGCCATTCCATATCTCGTCGAGCGTGAGGGGACGTCGTGCGAGAACGTTCCGGAGACGCACGTGGTGATCAAGCGCATCCGCGCCGACGTTGATGCATCGTATGCCAATCGCATGCTTCTCGCCGAGGCGAATCAGATGCCTAACGAGGTGCGCGCGTACTTCGGGAACGGAGACGAGTGTCACATGGCATTTCACTTTCCGCTCATGCCACGACTCTTTATGGCATTGCGGACCGAGAACCGGCAGCCGCTCGTCGATATCATGGCGCAGACGCCGAGCATCCCGGAGACGTGCCAATGGGCGCTGTTCCTGCGCAACCATGATGAGCTGACGCTGGAGATGGTGAGCGACGACGAGCGCGATTATATGTATCTCGCGTACAGCGCCGATCCGCGGATGCGCGTGAACGTCGGCATCCGCCGCCGGCTCGCGCCGCTTCTGGAGAACAACCGCCGCCGGATCGAGCTGCTCAATAGCATCCTACTGTCGTTTCCGGGGACTCCGATCATCTACTACGGCGACGAGATCGGCATGGGGGACAACATCTACCTCGGCGATCGCCACGGCGTGCGTACGCCGATGCAGTGGAACGCCGATCGCAACGGCGGCTTCTCACGCGCGAGCCCGTCACGTCTCTCCAGCCTGGCCATCATGGATCCCGTGTTTGGCTATGAAGCCGTGAACGTGGAAGCGCAGCGCGACGATCCATCCAGCCTGCTCAACTGGATGCGACAGATGATCAAGCTGCGGCGTTTGTTCAAGGTGTTCGGTCGCGGCTCGATGGAGATGCTCACGCCGAGCAACCCAAAGATCGTGGCCTACGTTAGGCGCCATGAAGATGAGCGCGTGCTCTGCGTGGCGAACCTGTCGCGCTTTGCGCAGCCGGTGTCGCTGGATCTCGCGCATATGGCCGGGGTGACGCCGATAGAGATGCTGGGCTATGTCGAGTTTCCCAAGCTCGGAGCGAGTCCGTACTGTCTCTCTTTGGGGCCGTATGGGTTCTTCTGGTTTGAACTCCACTGAAGGGGTCGGATCTTGAAATACGTGTCCTAACGAGCGCACTCGCCAACCATTTCCACGCTGCGTGGATTTGGTTCGCCAGTGCGGCGTTTAGGACACGTATTTCAAGATCCGACCCGGGTGCCGCTCTGATATGGTCCTCTGGCTCGCTTGACTACGCCCCTCTCACGGACCTCATTTCCAGCATGAAACTCGTTGTTTCTCTCGTCGTGATTTCCATGGCCGCGACGGCTGCGGCGTCGCAGGACACGGCCACTTCTACCTCCCCGGGCACGCCCGCCTCCAAGGGCGTCTACACCGCCGGCCAGGCCGAGCGCGGCGGCAAGGTCTACACGAAGATCTGCGTCGAGTGCCACGAACCCTTCGAGTTTGCCGGCAGTCTCTGGGACAAGAGTTGGCTCGGCAAAACGGCGTTCGACTTCTTCGATCTCGTCAAGACGACAATGCCGGATGACAAGCCCGGCACGCTCGCCCGCGAGGACATCGTCGATGTTCTTGCGTACATCCTGAAGCTCAACTCATATCCTGCCGGGCAGAGCGATATACCGAACGACGACGAGAAGCTGAAGGAGATTCAGTTCGACGCGCGTCCGGCACCGCCATCAGCATCCGCCGCGCCCGCGCGCTTGCGCCGCTAGATGATGACGCGCCTGACGCTCGCCGCCGTGTTCGTGGCGTCGTCCGTTCAGGCGCAGGATAGCGCGCGTGTGGGGCGCGAGGGTCGCGGCACTATAGTCGTCGAAGCGAAATACGACGTCGATGCGATTCGTTACGCGACGCTCCCCGCGTTCCGCGTATCAGGACTCATTGCCGGCGCGGACACGTCGCGGCGCATGGACATCGCCATGTCAGTATGGCTGCTGCGCGGTGGGGAAGGGCGCAACGTGTTGATCGATGCGGGATTCCATCGCCAACGTTTCCTGGAGCGCTGGAAGCCTAACGATTATGTGACGCCCGCCGAGGCGTTACGGATGGCGGGCGTAGCGCCTGAAGCGATCACTGACGTCGTGATCACCCATGTGCACTGGGATCACGCCGATGGCGTTGATCTATTCCCCAATGCGAACGTCTGGATCCAGGCGGACGAGTATCACCATTACGTCACACCGCTCACGGGTGCGCCGCAAGAGCGCGGCATCGAGGCCGAAGTCTCGCGGATGCTCTTCGATCTAGAGCGTCGCGGCAAGCTGCGATTGATCGAAGGCGACGCGCGCGAGTTCTTGCCCGGGATCACGGCGTATACCGGAGGGAAGCACACGTACGCCTCGCAATACGTCGGTGTGCGTTCGGCAGCTGGAACGGTGATCATTGCGTCGGACAACCTGTATCTGTACGAGAACCTCGCTAAGCGCGCCGCGATCGCGCAGACGCTGGATGCGGCGTCCAACCTCCGTGCGCAAGAGCGCATGCGGTCGCTCGCGAGTCACGTTAGGCTGATCGTGCCGGGACACGATCCGGCTGTCTTTCAGCGGTTCCTTACGGGAAGAAAAGGCGTGGCACGAATTCGCTAGACTGGAGACTCTGATGCAGGCATCCCTCCTGTTTGTCGTGCGCGCAAGCTTCGCGGCATTGCCTCTGGCGGCACAGAACGCGCGCGTCGATTCAGTCTTCGCGCAATATGCCAAGCAGGACTCGCCTGGCTGCGCGTTAGGCGTCTTTCGCAACGGCCAGATCGCGTACTCGCGCGGCTACGGCATGGCGAACCTCGAGCTCGGCGTACCAATCACGCCGGAGCATGTCTTTTACGTCGGTTCCGTGTCCAAGCAATTCACCGCTATGAGCATCGCGTTGCTCGCCAAGGACGGCAAACTTTCGCTGGACGATGACGTGCGCAAATACATCCCCGAGCTGCCGGACTTCGGTCGTGTCATGACGATCCGGCATCTGGTGCACCACACGAGCGGTCTGCGCGAGAAGTGGGATCTCTTCCAGATGGCGGGGATGCGCGACGGCGATGTGATCACGCAGAACGACGTGATCGAGCTCGTTAGGCGCCAGAAGGAGCTGAACTTTGCTCCTGGCGCAGAGTATCTGTACAGCAACACCGCGTACGATCTCCTCTCGACAATCGTCACCCGTGTGAGCGGCAAACCGCACCGCGAGTTCGCGCAGGAGCGCATCTTCGCACCGCTTGGCATGACGCACACCCGCTATGTGGACGACCGCTACCTCGTCTTACCCGGCCGCGCCGACGCCTACGCGCCGCGCCGCGAAGGAGGCGGTTTCGTTAGCGCCAACGTCAATGCGGTCGAAACGACTGGCTCCGGCGGTGTGCACTCGACCATCGGCGATCTCCTGCGCTGGGATGAAAGTTTCTATACCGGCGCGCTAGGCGGAGCGCAGCTGACGACGCTCGTGCAAACACCGGGAACTCTGGGTAGCGGAGAAAAGCTCAGTTACGCGTTCGGGCTCACGATCGATCAGTACGGTGGCCGCCGGCGCGTGCAGCATGGCGGCGCGTTAGGCGGATACCGCGCCATGCTCATGCGTTTCCCCGACGAGCACTTCTCCGTGGCCATGCTCTGCAACATCGCCTCGGCGAACACCGGGTTGCTCGCCGAACGCGTGGCCGATGTGTATCTCCCCAAGCCGGCTGCCACGGCGACAACCACAAATGGCGCGAGCGCAGTACCGTTTGGCGAGGATCAGCCCGTACGATATGTCGGCGTGTATCTCAACCTTCAAACTGACGAGATGGTCCGCATAGGCGAGCGCAGTGGCGCGCTGACCATTGCCAACGGTACGCCGCTCATCCACGAAGGCTCGCACAGGTTCCGCGTCAACACGCCGCCGATCAAACTGCACTTCGATGTGCCGCACGCGGCCAGCGCACAACGGGTACGCGTGGCACGTGCCTCCGGGCGCGAGATGACGTACGAACGTGTCGCCGAGCCAGCCGCAACAGTCCCGTTAGGCGACTATGCAGGCATGTATCGCAGCAGCGAGGCAAACACGGCGTGGCGCATCGTTGTGCGTGACGGCAGGCTCACGATCTTCGGCGACCGCACTGCAGAGGGTGTCCCGCTCACAGCAGCATTCGCCGACGCGTTCAGTGGTCAGGGGTGGCTCGTGCGCTTTCACCGTGAGGCTGGCGGACAGGT
>JBQTIF010000066.1:0-55430 GCA_052388395.1 Gemmatimonadaceae bacterium
GCGGTCCATGGCTGAATCAACGGGTCCTTAGGTTTCGCTACTCCAGAAAACGCACCGTTAGGCTCGTCCCAGCGCTGATCGTGATCGCGATACCGACCAGCCATCTCCTGCGCCGTCATGCCGCTGCGCAACGCTTCGGCAGTCGCCTTCGCCGAGAAGCGGTCTGATAGATTGGCTAACGCGCCGGCCTGCTCGGCGGAACAGCCTAACACACGTGCTGCGTCACGAATCGCCGAGCGGCCACGGTAGGTGATCTGCTCGCAAACCATGGCGGCGTGCTCGCGCCCATAACGCTCGTACACATACTGCAGGACCTTCTCGCGATCGCGGTGCGCGAAGTCGAGATCGATGTCAGGGGCCTCGGGACGCCCTTCGCTCAAGAAACGCTCGAAGAGCAGCTCCATCTTGATGGGATCGATCGCCGTGATGCCTAACACGTAGCAGATCGCCGAGTTGGCAGCGGAGCCGCGGCCCTGGCAGAGGACTCCTTCGCGGTTGGCGAAGCGCACGATGTCCCATACGATCAGGAAAAACCCAGCGAGCTTGAGCTTCTTGATGAGCGCGAGCTCGTGCTCGAGCTGCTGGCGATACTTGGGATCCAGCTCATCGAGATGCTTCCCCCAACGCTCGATCGCACCGCGATCGACGAGACGCGCGAGGTATTCGTCGTCGCCGACGCCAGGCGGCAACGGAAATGTCGGCAGGTTCGGCTTGAGATCGCCTAACCGGAATTTGCAACTTTCGGCAATACTCAACGTGTTCTTGAGGCCAGTCTCGTTGTGCTGCCAGCGGCGGCGCAGCTGCTCATAGCTCTTGAGGTACCATTCGCCGTTCGGGAGGAGCCTTGTGCCCATCTCGTCGAGCGTCTTTTTAGCTTTAAGACATGCGAGGACGTCGTGCACGGCACGTCCGGTGGGAAAGACGTAGCGCACGTCGTTGGTGACAACCCAGGGGATTCCTAACGAGCGCGCGATGGGAATGAGGTGTTTGACGAGCGCGCGTTCTTCAGGGAGGTGGTGATCCCAAACTTCGATGGCGAGACGGCCTTCGAAGATATCGAGGAGCGTCGCTGCAGCTTCGCACGCAGCGTCTACTTTGTCAGCAGCGACGAGTTTGGGGACCCATCCATTCGGAGAACCTGTTAAGGCGAAGATTCCAGCTGAATGCCTAGCGACCGTATCGAGCGACACGCGCGGTGAACCGCGAGAGTGATCCATCCGACCGCGCGTTATCAGCGACGAGATATTCCCGTACCCTTCGCGATTCTGGGAGAGGAGAACGATGTTGGCGGTGGTTTGGCGATCAATTTCGAGAGTGATTTCGGCGCCTATGATCCCCTCAACGCCTAACTCTTGTGCTGCATGCGCGAAACGAACCGCGCCGCCCAAGTCGTGGTAATCAGTTAGCGCCAGCGCTGGATAACCCAACTGCTGGGCTCGAGCAACTAACGCTTCGGGATCAGAAGATCCATCCAGTAGCGAAAATGCCGAGTGACAGTGGAGCTCCACGTACATGGGCACCTAACGTCAGTTTGCCCAGCCTTGTACGAACCACTCACCATCATCGCGGCGATATACAACGAGCGTTGCGCCTCCATCCTCTTCGCAGCGCCAGTAGTCACGCGCGTAGGGCTCGCGCCACCAATCCCCGGCAAGTCGCTCGGGTCCCACCGCGTGATGGAGGCGCCAGACGCGACTCCTCCAGCGCAGTGCCTTGGGACGCTCTTGGTCGCACTCCACCTCAGCCGGCTCCGCAGATTCAAGTTGACGATGGGCAAGGCCTGTGAGAGCCGGCGTTTCATGAGACGTCTCGATAGGCACCTCGACCTCGAGGCTCGCCTCGGTCCACTTCCCTTCTTCTTCCGGTTTATGGGAATCGCCTAACGCAGGCTGCACGATCGCGCCCAACCCCAGCTCGGCGCGCAATCGAGCAAAGGCGGCTTCGGCGGCTGCCGGATCGCGCCAGGAGGTATCGAGCAGGTCTCCTTGATCCCCCGAGAGTGGCGCTGTGGCAGCAATCGAGACCGTTAGGCAGCTCACCGGCGCGCTCAGCGTCCACTGTTCCAACAACATGCGGCAGCGCTCGAGCAACGGTCCCAAGCGCGCCAGCGGTTTGGGGAGACGGACCTCCCGCGTGACTGTGTGCGGTCGCGGCTTGAGCGTCGCTTTTCCTTGCGCGTCGTCCAGCGTAAGCGTGATCGCTACCGTCGCAATAGCTCGGCCGTCGGCGATGCTCTCGCGTACCAGTCGCTCCAACCCCGATCGCAGCAAGAAAACCAATGGCTCAGTGCTCGTGACGCTCGCACTGAGTTCAGTTACTACCGATTTCTGCGCATAGAGCTGCGTGAGAAAGGGGCGACGGGGATCGTCCCCCCGCGCCAAGCGCCAAGCTTGCAAACCAGTCTCCCCCCAACGACGCTCGACATCATCAGCTTCGAGAGCGGCCAAGGCTCCAGCCGTCCGCAGACCTAACGCGAAGAGCGCCTCGCGCATATCCCCGTCCAGAGGAATCAGGCCTAACGGGACCTGACTGAGATACTCCGATTCGTCGTCGATCGAAGTGATCATCCAGCGCGCAGCTCCGGCTTGCCACGTCGCGGCACGCGCTGCAACGCAGGAACCTGCGATCGCCACACGTGGCTGCGGATGCCACTGCCGCGCGATATGCCAGAGTGATCGCGCCAGCTGCGTCTCGCCGCCTAACGCGTCGAGTCCGCTCACGCCGATCCACCAAAGCCCCGGAGCCCCAGTGACCGGCGTGACCTGGGGGCTCGCCGCGACGAACGCCGCTGTAGCCCGCGTGATCTCGCGCGCAATCACGGCGTCATCCCACTGTCGCGCGACGACCGCGGCGCAACGCGCTTGGGCCTCCGTAACCGTCATACCCACGCGGATCCGGGAGTGTCCGGCGGCGGCTGTTGCCGCGCGGACGCGCTGCGACTCGACCAGAATGATCGGCTTCTCGTCCCAGAAGACTTCGCCCTGGGGTTTCGTCGAGCCAGTCGCGGGGTGTCTCGGCGCAGCGTCGCTTGTATGGGAGGGTGGCGTTGTGCGCGGCGATGGCGGATGAGGATCCGTGGGCGTTTCCAGTGCGAACGACAGCTGGGTCGACGACTTCCCCTCGTCGGTTGCGTTTCGCCACACCGCGCCGATCGGGAACCTCGGGATGCGCACACAAGCGACGCGCCAGCGGGGTTGCATAGGCGATCTCCAAAACATGCGGCGAGCCACCGGCTCCACCTTTTTCGACTGTTACGTTGAGTGACACCGCCGGCACCTCAGGCCTAACGAGATAGAGGTCTGAGGTCTGAGGTCTGAGGTCTGAGGAACGACGTGTTTTGAAGCGTTCACAGCGCATGCGCGCTGTCGCGCCGAGGACGGGACGCCTCCCTTCCCCCTCATTCAAAACCAAAAGCGCGGCGTTGCGATCGCGGGCCAAACGTTCCAATCGAATAGCGATCGCTCGCGTGAGGGGCGGTGCGCTGTCGAGTATCACAAGTGCAAATGCACCGCTGCGCAACAAAACGTCCGCGCACCACGTCGCCTTATCGGGTGTTGGCGGACGAATGGTCCAGAAACGCCCGCTCTTGCCTAACGCGGCCCAGTCCTTCGGCGACAATGTCCGCTCGGCGTCTATATAGGCGACCCAGCGCTTCGCCTTTACAGCTTGAATGGCGATCGCGCGCGCGAGCGTCGTGCTCCCACCTCCCAAGGGACCATGCAACTCGGTAAGCCGGCCGCGTGGGATTCCCCCGGTCGCGAGTGCCCGATCCAGCGCGCCCGAGCCCGTTGGGATCCGTTCGCCGCTCCCCCCAGCTTCAGGCAGCTGCTTCCCTGGCGCCAGGATCGTAACTGCATTATCGGCAAGACGTTGACGCAGGTCAGCTAAAGCAGTGGCAGCAGCCATAGATAGGTTGCGAAGTCCTCAGACTTTCTTCTGTAACCGATATACCGAAGAAAAACCGAAAGTGCAATATAGGTCAGAGGTCTGAGGTCTGAGGTCTTTAGGGTAAACTCCTTACTCCATACATTGAGTAAGGAATTTTCTTAAGAGTAAGGAATGGCCAGCGCCAAGCTTACATCGAAAGGACAGATCACAGTCCCCAAAGACGTTCGAGAAGCGCTCGGCGTGCAGACGGGCGATCGCATCGCGTTCACAATCCGGCGCGACGGGACTGTGACGGTGGCTGCGGATATTATCGATATCCGATCGCTACGCGGATCGGTGAAATCCGATGTGCGTGGGGTAACCGTGGAAGCGATGGATGAAGCCATCCGACGCTCGGCGTCGCGAAAGTGATCGCAGTCGACACATACGTCCTCGTCCGCTTTCTTGTCGAAGACGACGCGCGGCAATCGGCTGCTGCCGTCGCACTCGTCGAGCGCGCCGTTCGCTCGGATGATTCACTGTACGTATCGGTAATTGTGCTGTGCGAAACTGTGTGGGTACTGAGCGTGAGCTACCGCGTGCCACGACTCGACGTCGTTAAGACGCTGCAAGATCTCTTGCGCGCGAAACACCTAACGTTTGACGACCCCGACCGGCTCGCGCGCGCGATCGATTCCTTCACCACCGGGCGCGGCGACTTCGCCGACTATCTGATTCGAGAGGATGCGCTGGCGGCGGGGTGCTCCAGTGTCGTGACGTTCGACCGCGAGCTTCTTCGCGAAGCTGGCTTCGACCGCCCCTGACCACGCGCAGGATGCTGCCGCAACGCGTAGGTGTCGTCCGCGCTGCCGCATTGCTTGCGTCCATAGGCGCGTTAGGCGCCAGCATCACGTGCGGGCGCGGACCGGTCACGGGGCCTACCACTGCCCTGCGCGACGATCCCTTTCTCGATACGCTGCAAACGCGAACGTTCAATTGGTTTTGGGAGACGACCAATCCGCGCAATGGCCTAACGCCGGACCGCTGGCCCGCGAAGTCGTTTTCCAGCGTCGCAGCCGTTGGCTTTGCGCTGACGGCGTACGGCATCGGCGTGGAACGCGGGTATGTGCAGCGCCCCGAAGCAGCGCAGCGCGCGCTCACGACATATACTTCGATGCGCCTAACGTCACCGAAACAGCGATCCGTGCCTACGCGGATTCGATCTTTCGGCGTGTGGATTGGACGTGGGCGCAGCCGCGCCCCCCGTTCGTCTCGATGGGGTGGCATCCGGAGACCGGCTTCATCGCGCACGACTGGCGCGGTTTCAACGAAGCGATGCTGTTATATGTGCTGGCGCTTGGCTCGCCAACGCATCCGATCGACCCGGCGGCCTGGGAGGCATGGACGCGCACGTATCATTGGACCGACTTCAATGGCCAGCCGCATGTGAACTTCGCCCCGCGATGACGGCACGATCGCCCCGACCGCAGCTGCCGGCTCGATCCCTTTTGCGCCTGACCTCACGATTCGATCGCTGCGGGCGATGCGGCAGCAGTATGGAAGCGACCTTTTCGGCCAATACGCATTCATAGATGCATTCAACCCCACCTTCGGCTTCCTGTGCAACTCGGCCAGGGACTGCGGCACGATCGTGTCGTGACCGGGAAAGGGTGGTTCGACACGGACTATCTCGGGATTGATCAGGGTCCGATCGTAGCGATGATCGAGAATTACCGCAGCGGGCTCGTATGGGATCGTATGAAGCGCAGCCCGTACATCGTCACGGGGCTTTGTCGCGCGGGATTCACCGGCGGCTGGCTCGCTGGAAAGTGTTGAGTAGCGTGGGCATACCTTCGCCCGCTCGCTATCATTGTCCGCGCTCCCTCAGACCTCAGACCTTCAGTGAGCATACAGAACGACCGCTGGATCACCGAGATGGCCACGAAACACGGCATGATCGAGCCGTTCGAATCCAGCCAGGTGCGCGATGGAGTGATCTCATTTGGCGTATCGTCGTTCGGCTACGACATGCGCGTGGCGCCAGAGTTCAGGATATTTACCAACGTCCTCAATTCGATCGTCGATCCAAAGGCCTTCGATCCGAAATCGTTCGTGGAATTCAACGGTGACGTGTGCATCGTCCCGCCTAACTCTTTCGCGCTCGCACGATCGATCGAGTATTTCCGCATTCCGCGCGACGTGGTGACGATCACGGTCGGGAAGTCGACGTACGCCCGCTGTGGCATCATCACGAACGTGACGCCGTTCGAACCGGAGTGGGAGGGTCACGTGACGCTGGAGATCTCCAACACGACGCCGCTCCCGGCCAAGATCTACGCGAACGAAGGGATCGCGCAGGTGCTCTTCTTCCGCGGAGAGCCGCCGCTCGTCTCGTATCGTGACAAGAAGGGGAAATACCAGGGACAACGCGGCGTCACACTGCCACGGCTGTAATGGTTGATCTGTCATCATGATGCTCCGTCGTCGTTCCCTGCTCCTCGCTCTCACGCTCGCAACGGCGTGTAAGAGCGACGGGCCGAGCGAACCGGCTGGCCCACCGGCGCTCTCAGTAGGCAGCGCGCCGGCGACAGCCCGCGCCGCCGCCGCCATCGCACCGGGGATCGTCGTTAGGGTCCAGCCCAGCGGCTTTTCGGGAATGATCACGGCCGCCATCGATAGCGGCACAGGAGTGCTGCAAGGGACGACGAGTATGCGCGCGTCGGGTGGAGAAGCCACGTTCTCGGATCTCCGTATCGGCGGTGTCGGGCGCTTCACGCTGCGTTTTGCCGCCGAAGACGCCACTGTCACGCACGCGATCGTCGTCTCGCCTGATTCTGGTAGCAAGCTTGCGCTGCGCACGCTGCCATCCACGACAGTCTTGAGTGGAACTGCATTCGCGACGCAGCCGATCGTCGAAATTCGGACGCCTAACGGCTTGCTTGTGACGTATCCTGTCATGGTGCAGGCGACGCTCGTCCGCGGCAACGGGATCCTCACCGGCGGAACGACGTCGACTGCTGCCGCAGGATCGGCCAGCTTCAGTGGACTCGGCGCCGAAGGCTTTAGCAGTGCGACCTTACGTTTTTCGGCCTTTGGTTTTCAGAGCATCGACGCCACGACAATGATTCAGATCGTCGGCCTGTACGTGCGCCCGCGTTTGGCGAACGATCGCGACACGATGACCGTCGCGCGGGACACTCCTGTCGATGTAGCAGTACGATTCGTTACGGGACCTAACGACATTGTGGGCGGTGCCCGCTTCGACATTGTGTGGGATCCTCGCCTGCTGACCCTCACGTTGGATCAAGCGGTGGGAAACGCGAGCGTGCTCGTGAATCGGGTGCAGGTAGCCGAAGGGGTGATACAGGTAACGCTCACCTCTTCGGCGGGATTGAGTGGGACACCGGATGTTATGAATCTCACCTTTCGCACTGCGAGCAGTTCAGGTGAGGGACCGATATCGACACGCATTCTCGAAGTGCGAGCGCCGGATGGGCGGGATATCTATAGATCGAATATCAGTCGCACTGTGCGGGTGCTGATACCGTGAGCAAAGGTCTACGGTCTAAGGTCGAAGGTCTAAAGGGCCTAGCGCTCGCTCTCGTTGCCGCTACGGGGTGCGCCGAGCATTCACAACCGTCGCAGATCGAGCCGCCGGCAGTGCGGGCTGACGGCGTCGTTGCGTATCTCGTCGCGTCCCCTGGCAATGCGACTAACGAGTTCTTTGTGCGGGCGGTCACGCGCCGCGGGGTCGCAGTGGAGGAGCTCGGCTCGTTCGTGGCCTCGGTGCGGCTTTCGTCACGAGGGGTCAGTTACGTAGCAGACGGCAGCGACGCGAACGCACTGCGCGTGATCTCGCCGAGCGATACAGCGCTGCGGGTGGCGGGCGCGTCGCCCGAGGGCCTTGCCAGCGGCGAGTTGTTTGCATTGCGGCTGCGTGCGTCACGCGCAACCGATCTCAACGGCCTACGGCTGGAAATCACCGAGTTGAATGATCGCTCTGGCGTGTCACTGCGCCCGACGCTGGTTGTAATTGCGCACGTGTCGTGGACAAGATGAAGCTGCGCCACCTCGTCTGGCTGTTACTTTTCTCCGTCGCTAGCTCAGCGCTGGCGCAGTCGATCGCAACGATCGAAGGGACGCTGCACCTGGTTTGGGGGGATCCTCCCGAGAGCGGTGTGCCGCAGTACCGCGCCTTCGTCACCACGGAAACGGGCGAGAGCATCGAGGTTGAGCCGGTGCTGAGCCGAGATCTCTCGGCCGGGGACTTGGTGGCTCTCAATGGTCGCCGCGTGCGTGTGCGCGGTTCGTCGATGGCGACGCGCCTAACGCCGCTAGGTCAGGTCAGCCAGACCTTTCAGGCGCTAGCGATTGCGCCGATAGGCGACGTTGCATTCAACGCGGCACCGGCCTGGCCGGTGCAGCAGCGTCCGTACGCGATCCTATTGTGCAAGTTCCCGGATGTGCCCGACGAGCCCCTTCCCGTCAGCGGATATGAAGCGATGTATGGCTCGGCGTTCGGCGGCGCCGATGATTTTTATCGCGAAGTGTCAAATGGGCGCATCAACCTAACGGGGACGCGCGTCTATGGATGGTACACGTTGCCTCAGCCGCGTTCTGTCTACGTCGTAAACGATCGGGCCAACCTCGGTACACTGTTCAACGACTGCACGCGTGCAGCGAATGCAGATGTCGACTATAGAGAAGTCGTAGGCGTGGCGATGCACTTCAACGCCTTCCTCGACTGTTGTTCATGGGGTGGCTCGCGCACTGCGTCACTCGACGGCGTCACCAAAACGTTCGCGACGATGTGGAATGCGTCCTGGGCGCGGTCGGGGACGTCGTGGCACGAGATGGGCCATTCGATCGGTCTGCCGCACTCGGGCGGCCCATATGGACGCACGTACGACTCCGTGTGGGACGTGATGAGCGCGTCCACTTCAGGACGCTACCTGAATAGCAGCTTCGGATTCGGCGGTGCACATTTTATCGCGCATCACAAGGACTTGTTAGGCTTGATTCCCGCGGGCCGACGCGTGACGCTCACCAACGGTGTGTGGCAAGGGGTGATCGAGCCGCACGCGCGCAACGCCAGCGGAACGGGAACGGTGCTAGTGAGGATCCCGATAAGCGACCCCGCCCGCTACGGTCAGTCCTACACGCTCGAGTTCCGCGGCAAGACGGGCTACGACATACGCCTGCCGCGCGCGTCCGTGATTATTCACTCCATCGTCCCTGGTCGAGCGGAGCCGGCGCAAATCGTGGACGCCGACGGCGACGGCGATCCTAACGATGACGGTGTCACCTGGACGGTTGGGGAGAGTTTTCTCGATCAGAAAGCCGGGATCGAAGTCGCGATCGACTCGCTCGCGACGGATGGCGTCGCCGTGACGGTGCGCAACGCCGGCACAGGGCCGCGTGTCGCCGCCGGCGGTGCGACGTTAGCGCGCGCCTATGCCGATCCCGCGATTGTGAGCGACTCGGTCCGCGTTCTCTATGGCGCTGGATGGGAGGCTGTGCACCGACGCTCCTGGCTCAAGCTCGTTAGGTCCGGGTGCGGCGATTGCCACTACCTGGTCTACCAGATCGATACGCGCGCGCTAGCACCGGGTCGCTACGCCGACACAGTCCGCGTGTATGACCCGCGAATCGCGCCAGTGATTGCGCCGAGCGCCGCGTTATTTGTCGTGGAAGTTGTCGTCTCCCCGGGTAGCGACGTAGCCGCACTCAGCGTCGTCGCGCGGCGCGATACCTCTCGGCTCAACGTGACATCGGCCGTGGACTCGACGTTCCTCGCACTCGAGGGACGTTACGCCGGCCTCGCCTGGACCGCGACGCGGAGCTCGCCACGCCTGTTCATCGGCGTGCGTCAGCCTAACGGAAACGTCACGGTTGATCTGACAACCACGCAGTTGACCGGCACTGGAAGTCGCTGGCTCTATTTCCGGCGTTCGCCAGAGAGCAACCCTGGTACAACGGTCGATTCGCTCATCGTCGCCGTCGCTGATAGCACGCCGCTCACGTTGCGCATGGTCGATACTCTACGCGCATTCGCGCCTATCACGATTCGGCTCAACAAAACCGGAGGACAACACCGCGCGCTGCAAGGGACCTTCGGAACGTTCGACTCACTCAGCGCGTCGTTCGAGCACCCGCGTAGCACCACGTTCGAATGGACGGCGGTCAACCGGCGCGGAACGATTAATCGTTTACGCGGCACGCGGGGCCTTGGTGGTCATACAGTTCGTTGGCTGCTCGACGCATCGCAGGTCGGCGCACCGGGAACCATTGTCGATACGATCTTCGTCTGCGCGACCGTTGCCGATACGTGCGCGACGTATGTCGATACGGTGACAGTCGACGCGGCGCCTAACGAGCTGCGTTTGAGCGCGAACGGCGGCCGCGCTGCTCTCGTCCGCGGCACGCGGCAACCGAGCGAGTCGCTGTACGTGCAGATCCTGGGTGCGACAGGACGCACGCGTGGCTGGTCAGCGACCGCAACGTCGACGCGCGTCGCTTTTCACGCATTCGATGCCTTTACAGCCAATGCGAGCGGGACTGGAAGCGGTGTGCTCCGCTGGTCGCGGGCGAGCGGCGACCTCGCGCCTGGCACTTATGTCGACACGATTGCGGTTTACGTCGATGGAATAACCGGCTCGCCCGCTCGTTATGTCGACACGCTCGTGGTAAGCCAGACGCGCGAGATCGTGGGAGACGTCGATGGAAACGGGAGCATAACGACGGGTGACGCGCTCATCATCCTGCGTTCTCTCGTAGGTCTCCCGATTTTGTCAGGCGCCGTGCTCGCGAACGGCGATGCGAACTGCGATGGTCGGATCACCGCTGCTGACGCTCAGCTGATCCTGCAGCTCGATGTCGGCATTCCCCCACAGGGAAGCTGTCTCGGGCGTTCGCGTCTTGTCGCTGCAAGCGTGGCTGAATTTCGTTAGCCCTGCAAGATCTCAAAGGCTTTCACCGCCGATTCACGCAGATTTGACGAGCCCCCAAGAAATAGATCTATCCGCGAAAATCGCCGTACCACTCGGCGAATATCCGCGGCGAAGCCTTTGATCTTGCTCGAAGTGTCTAGCCCCAAATCCACTGCGCCCCCTGCGCCGCGGTGACGTTCGCTCCACAGAGCGGCGTCGCGACGTACGCGCCGCGAAACCGTTCTGGATACTCGAGCAGCGCGGCAAAGCCAGCGATTCCCGCCGGCTCCACGATCACACCTAACGACTCGAAGACGAGGCGCATCGCTCGAATAAGCGTCGCGTCGTCCACCAAGAGCACATCGTCCACGGTTGCAAGTAAGTCGCCGATCACCTCGGGGACCGGCTCGCGCGCCGCGATGCCGTCTGCGATGGTGTCGGCCGTATCCGTTGTCACGGCCGCGCCCGCCCGCCAGGAACGCTCGAGAGCTGGCGCGCCACGCGCCGCTACTCCGACAACGCGTACACCCGGCGCTCGATGTTTCGACCATGCCCCCATGCCGGTGATTAGAGCGCCATCGCCTAACGGGATGAGCAGCGCATCGAACGCAGGAGCGTCACGCAGGAGCTCGACAGCGATCGTTCCCGCCCCTTCCGAAACCTCTATCTCGCGCCCGTCTTCGACGAAACGGGCTCCGACGGTAGGTGCGTACGCTCGCGCAGCCTCTTTCGCGGCGTCGAAGTCGTACCCTTCGAGTCGAACAGTGGCGCCGAAGTCGCGCATGCGCTGCACCTTGAGCGGGTTCGCGTTCCCGGCGGCAAAAACTGTGATGGGGATGCCACGCTTGCGCGCAGAATACGCGAGGCCCTGGCCGAAATTTCCGGCGGACGCGCACACCAGCGCCTGCGAACGATCCTTCAGGTTAGCCGCGAAGAACTCCGTTCCGCGTCCTTTGAAGCTGCGAATCGGATTTATGGTCTCGACTTTGACCACGACGCGAGCGCCTGTTTGGCAATCGAGCGGTTCCGCGTGGAACTGCGGCGAGTCGAGAAACGCGCGATCGATGTGGGATGCCGCCTGCGCGATGCGCTCGACGGACAAGCGGCTGGCCAAGGCTTAGAAATGGCGTAGATGAACGGGCATGCGCTGATTGCGCACAGATGATAATCGCTCCGACGAGGATCATCATCGGGACCCGGGAGCGCAACTACCACCGCTCCCCTACCAAAACCCGGCAATTTTGGCCGATTCCGACACTCGACCACCTGTGTCGGCGCGCTCTATCGACAGAGTGGTGCGGGCAGCACACATTTCCGCTCATAAGTAGCGAACCCAGCTGTGCACGACCTTTGCTGAGTCCGCCAGGGTGATCAAACCAATCAACACAGCCGCTGACGAAAGCCGAGGGCCTGGGCCACGCTCGCGTCGCGCGCGAGTATTGCTCTCGTTTGCTGTGGCGTTAGGCGTTCCTAGCGCAGCCTTTGTCGCGCTCGAAGGCTTTAGCTCGCTGCTGCTCTTCGGCCGTGCCCTCGCGGCCGCGTGGCAGCCACGTATCCAGGAAGAACTCAGCAGCGAGTTCGACAGCGAGCTGGGATGGGTCGCCAAGCGGTCGTTCTCCGCAGCGAACCTGTACGGCCCCGCGGTGAGCCTGCACACGAACTCACGCGGCTTCCGCGGTAAGGAGGAAGTGGCCGACAGCGTGCCTAACGGGAAACAGCGTGCCATCTGTTCCGGCGATTCGTTCACACTCGGCGCCGGCGTGGCCGATGACGCCGTGTGGTGCGCGCTGCTGCAGCGCGACGATGTCGAGACCGTCAATATGGGTCAGGGGGGATATGGGATAGACCAGGCCTACCTCTGGTACAAACGCGACGGCCTTACGCTCGATCACGATGTCCACTTCCTCGCGTTCGTAACACACGACTTTGCCCGCATGGGAATGACGCGATTTCTCGGCTTTGGCAAGCCAAAACTCGTGGTTGATGCCGATTCGCTGCGCGCTACGGGAATCCCTGTGCCGCGTCACGGCCGTGCGCGAACGACCCAACGCGCATTGCGCGCCGTTGGGACGCTGCGCAGCGCCGAATTGTTAGGCAGTTTGACGCGGCGCGACGCGACCGCTCAAGCTGTGGCGCGGACGCGGCTCGATACCACTGGCACGCGCGCAGTCTTTGCGCGGATCGTGGCTGACTTGAAGCGCGTGAACGAATCGAAGCAGAGCCGCCTTGTGCTCGTGTATTTCCCTGATCAGACGGATTTCGTGGACGAACGTGCGCTTGCGTGGAGATTGCAGGTGCGGCAGATCGCCGACTCGTTGGACGTCCCGTTCTTCGATCTCATACCGGCGATCCGCGCGCTGAACCCGTTCGAGGCGCAATCGCTCTATATCCAGGCGAGCGATGCGCGAGGCGAATTCAGCGCTGTTGGCCACTTCAGCACCACGGGCAATCAGTGGGCCGCGCGCGAGATTCGAGCGCGCCTCGACAGGCTAGGCCTTCTCGCGGCGAACCCGGCCGTCGCGCGGGCCCCTCGTTAGGCCAGCGCGAGCACCTTCATCGGCTCGCGTACGGCTTCAGCGCTTTTCTCGAGCGCTGCGCGCTCTTGAGCCGTCACTTCGACGGTGACGATCTCCTGCAACCCACCCGCGCCAAGCCGACACGGGACACCGAGGTAGAGTCCCGACATCCCGTATTCCCCCTCGAGCCAAGCGGAGCATGGGAAGATGCGCTGCTGATCGCGCACAATCGCCTCCACCATCTGCACGGCGGCGGCGGATGGTGCATAATACGCGGAGCCGGTCTTGAGGTGCTTGACGATCTCGGCACCGCCGTTACGCGTGCGATCGACGATGGCGTCCAGCTTGGCGCGATCGAGCAGTTGCGTCACCGGAATGCCGCTGACCGTCGTATACGAGACGAGGGGTACCATGGTATCGCCGTGACCGCCCAACACCATCGCCTGGATGTCGCGAACGGAGACATTCAGCGCCTCGGCGAGGAATGCCCGATAACGCGCCGTGTCGAGCACACCGGCCATGCCTAACACGCGCTCGCGAGGAAAACGCGTCACGCTCTTCGCCACGTAACACATCACATCCAGCGGGTTCGACACGACGATGATGATGGCCTGCGGCGACGACCGTGCGATCTGTTCAGAGACCGACTTCACGATACCGGCATTCGTGTTCAGCAGATCGTCGCGCGACATCCCTGGCTTGCGCGCGATCCCGGCTGTGATCACGACGATGTCAGATCCAGCGGTCTCATCGTAGCTGTTGGTTCCGATGACCCGGGTGTCGTAGTTCTCGATAGGCGCTGACTGCCATTGATCGAGCGCCTTTCCCTGAGGAATGCCTTCGAGGACGTCGACGAGCACGACCGTCTTGGCCAGTTCCTTTTCCGCGAGCCGTTGCGCCGCAGTGGCACCGACGTTGCCGGCACCTACCACGGTGATGCGATTCACCATGTTTGAGTTTCAGTTTTGAGTGTGAGTCTTGGCCGCCGCGCGCGGCGAATACTAACGCTGCCCTGTCGAGCGCGCGATTGCTGGTGCCTCTAACCGCCGACCTGAGACAGCGCCCGCAATCCGCCGACCTGCATTTGAAGCAAGTGATGTTCCTTCGGTTTTTCGGCCAGCGCCTGGCGGAAGAGTCCGCCCAGCGCCTCGCCACGACGCAGCGGATCGCGCAGGTTCACCTCATGATCACCGTAGAGACAGGTGCGCAGGCGGCCGTCAGCCGTTAGGCGCACGCGGTTGCAGGAGCCACAGTATGTGTGCGTCATCGGCGTGATGATCCCAACCGTGCCACGAGCCCCAGCGAGCCGGAAATACTTCGCGGGACCGTTCCCTCGCGCAGGCCCATGATCCGAGGCAACAGGACCAAGCGCACGGATGCGATCCAAAATCTCTTCACTGGGAACGACGTGATCCCACGTCAGCTCGCGCAGATCACCAACAGGCATGAGCTCGATGAAGCGGACATGCCAGGGATACTGCTCGGTGAGTCGCGCGAAGTCCTCGACCTCATCGTCGTTGACTCCACGTAGTACAACCATGTTGATCTTGATCGGATCGAGCCCAGCCTCGTAGGCAGCCCGCGCAGCGACGACGGGATCGAAACCCAGGTTGCGCCGCGCGATGGCGGAAATGCGATCGGGGCGGAGTGAGTCCGCGCTCATATTCACGCGGTCGAGTCCCGCGTCGCGGAGCACCCGCGAGAGCTCGGGGAGCCTGACGCCGTTGGTCGAGAGTGAGATGTCCTCGATTGCGGGGACCGCGCGCAGCATGCGTACAAGCGTCACGAGATCAGGGCGGATTGTCGGCTCACCACCGGTTATGCGCAGACGCCGCAGGCCCAGCGGGGCGAGCTGCCTAACGATCTCAGTGATCTCCTCGTACGTGAGGATCTCGGCTTTCGGAAGCCACGGCAGACCGTCGACCGGCATGCAGTAGACGCAGCGGAAGTTGCAGCGGTCCGTGATCGAAATCCGCAAATATTCGATGCGGCGACCGAATTGATCGGTGAGCGTCGTTTGCGACGTCATCGGCCGGCGATCTCCGCGGGAGGCGCGCCACGGTTGTCGACCCATGCGCGCGATCCGTCGGCGTAGTGCTCACACTTCCAAATGGGGACGCGCTTCTTGAGCTCCTCGATCACGTAACGGCAGGCGTCGAGCGCGGGGGCACGATGCGCGTGTGCAACCACGATAGCGACGCTCACTTCGCCTAACGAGAGCTCGCCGAGTCGATGCTCTAATGCGACCGACACGTTGTCGAAGCGCGCGACGGCCTCTGCAACAATCGCCTGCATCTCGCGCTGCGCCATCTCGTCGTACGCTGAGTACTCGATGCCCGTCACCGAGCGCCCTTCGTTCACTTCGCGTACAACACCCAGGAAGCCGCTGAGCGCTCCTGCAGCCGGTGAAGCCACGAGCGACGTGAGGCCCGACACGTCAATTGGCTGAACCACGAGCGCGACGTGAATCATCCGCCGGCGACCGGAGGGATGAACGCGATTTCGTCGCCCGCCGAGAGCGACTGGTCGAGCGGCGCATACTCGGCGTTCACAGCAACGAGTGGGGCCGGGGGCAAACGATCTGCGCCAGGGAGCGCTCGCACGTACTCGAGCGCGTCGCGCACGCGCGCGCCCTGTGGTAGGGTGACGCTGAGCGATCGCGTGCCGAGCGCGTCAGCATACGACGCAAAAAGAAGAACGCCAACTTGCATGATCAGAAGATATCGTCAGTTACGGTACCCCACCCATCCCTCTTTTGGCCACACACTTACGCCGAAAAAAAAAGGCCCCGCTCGAATCGGAGCGAGGCGTGCTGCTCGAAAACAGCTAGTCGCTGGGTCCTTCTGCGAGTGGCTCGAGATCAGCAACCATCGCGCGCAGCTCTTTTGATGGTTTGAACACGGGAACTGGCCGCGCAGAGACTTCGACAGGTGAACCAGTTCGCGGATTTCGCGCCATGCGGGTCTTGCGATGACGGATCTTAAATGTGCCGAAGCCGCGGACCTCGATATTCCGCTGCTGTTGCAACGCTTCTTTGATCGCATCAAGAAAGGCGTCGACAACACGCGCGCAGTCTTTTTTGGAGATCATGGGCCCAGCCGTCTGAGCAATCTGAGCCGTGACGTATTCGACCAAATCGGCTTTAGTCATCAGTGGGATGAGGGGGGAGCGACGCTCCCTCTGGGCTGGCTGGCTCGTCGAACATAGGCCGTTAACTATTGTGTGTCAAGCGTTTGCGAGACCGCTGGCCGTCACGGCACGGACCCAAAAGCGACAGCGCAGGTGCACGCAGAAACAGTCGCAGAAGAACGCAACGCACTATGAAACGAAGCCAAAAGCGCGTTCATCAGCGTCAGTTTCTGCGTCGATCTGCGCTGTCGCTTTCTCCGGATGCCTAGTCTTTGCCGCGCACAGCCGCCATGAACTGCCGAAACAGGGGCCGGGCGTCGTGGGGTCCTGGAGCAGCCTCTGGATGATACTGGACGCCGAACACGGTGAGCTCCCGGTGCCGGATCCCCTCGATCGTCCCGTCGTTCAGGTTCACATGCGTGACTTCCAGGCTCGGCGCGCCAGGTACGCCGCGTTCATCCCCGGACACGGCGAAGCCGTGGTTCTGAGAGGTAATGAGTACCCGCCCGGTCTCCACGTCGCGCACCGGATGATTCCCCCCCCGGTGTCCATATGGGAGCTTTTCCGTGGAGCCGCCAAAGCTGAGCCCAAGGATCTGGTGGCCGAGGCAGATGCCGAAGATCGGCACCTTGGCGTCTGCGATCCGTCGCATAATGGCCGGCGCGTACGAGACGGCGGCCGGATCCCCAGGCCCATTGGAGAAAAAGACCCCGTCAGGCTTGAGCTCCAGTGCTTGCTCAGCCGGAGTCCGCGCCGGGACGACGGTCACGCGACAGCCGTTGTCTTCGAACAACCGCAGGATATTGCGCTTGATCCCGTAATCGTACGCGACGATATGCGATGTCGCGTTAGGCGGACCGTACTCGTAAGGCGATTTGGTGCTCACAACGGAAGCGAGGTCGAGCCCTTCCATGTTCGGACACGCCTCGAGTGCGGCGTGCGCTTCGTCCGTTATGTCCTCCCCCGCCGCGAGAACGCCGTTCACCACGCCCTCACTGCGCAGCCGACGCGTCACCTGGCGTGTGTCGACACCCTCGAGAATCGGGACGTCAGCTTGGGCGAGCCACGCCGCGAGGTCCGTATCGGCGCGCCAGTTGGAGTACGACCGCGATAGCTCGCGCACCACTACCCCGGCGATCTGCGGCTTCTCCGATTCGTCGTCTTCGGTATTCACGCCGTAGTTGCCGATCATCGGCGCCGTCATGACGACGATCTGTCCGCGATACGAAGGATCGGTAAAAACTTCCTGGTATCCCGTTAGGTTCGTCGTGAACACGACCTCCGCAACGGACACGCGCGGTTGACCCACGAGCCATCCACGAAAAAGGGTTCCATCCTGGAGGAGGAGGAACCCTGGAACGCGTCGCGGTGCGACCATCGTTATTTGGGCCGCTCCACTGGTCCTTTCGCAGCGGGCGTGTCGGGGCGAGTGGGCTGCGCGTTAGGCGCGGGCGTGGTGAGCGGAACAGCTGGCTGCGACTGCGGTTGCACCGGCGCCGAGGCTGGCCCCGGTAGCTGATCGAGCACGGAGCGTGGTGCCGATGTTCTCGCGGACATCACCTGGAGGAGAAATGCGAGGGCGAGGAAAATGCCGCCTCCCCACCAGCTCGTCTTGGTGAGAAGGTTCCCTGCCTGACGAGAGCCAATGAACGCATCGGCAGCGGTGGTTACACCACCAAAGCTAGCGGCGAGGCCTCCCCCTTTTCCGGCTTGAAGCAGGATGACGGCGACCAAGACAATGCTGTCAATGATTAGCAGAACCAACAGAAACGTGAACATACGGCGAGTAAAACCTCACGCGGCGACGCCCTGAACTGGGCGCAAGCAAGTCCAATAAAATCGCGGACTTACGAGTGAGAATCAAGTGCTCGCAATCTTCGACCAGCCGACAGCGTCGAGGCTGGCACCGCCAACGAGCAGGCCGTCGACGTCGGGCGCGGCCAGCAAGGAGGCGGCGTTCGCGCGGCTAACGCTCCCCCCATAGAGGATCGCCGTGTGTTTCGAGCGCTCAGCAAGACGTTCAGCGAGGAACCGGCGGATCGCGGCGTGAACGGTGCTCGCATCCTCCGGGGTAGCGTTCTTGCCTGTTCCGATCGCCCACACAGGCTCGTACGCGATCGCTAACTCGGTCGCGTGCGCCGTGTCAAAAGCTGCGAGTCCAGCCTGAAGTTGCCGGAGCACGACCTCTTCCGTACTACCGCGCTCACGCTCAGCGAGCGTTTCTCCGACACAGAGCAACGGCGTTAGGCCAGCGCGCACAGCGGCAGCCACTTTGCGACCAGTCTCCGCGTCTGTTTCACCGAACACGTGGCGCCGCTCGGAGTGGCCCACAAGAACGACGTGTGCGCCGGCGTCCCGCGCAATGGAGACTGACGTCTCGCCAGTGAAAGCTCCTTTGTCTTCCCAGTGAATGTTCTGCATACCGAGCAAGATCTCGCTGCGCTGCTTGAGCGCCTCGGCACAGGCGGAGATCGTTGCGGCCGGCGGAAAGAAGATTACGGTGCGATCCGAATGTCGACTGAACGCACCAAGGAATGTATGCATGAACTCGCGCGCATCTGTGGGGCCGTGATGCATCTTCCAGTTGGCCGCGAAGACGGGCCTGCGGATGCGCCTCATTTGTCCGCCAAAACCGCGACGCCGGGGAGCGTCTTTCCTTCGAGGAACTCCAGCGCTGCCCCGCCCCCTGTCGAAACGTGAGTCATCTGCTCGGCGAGACCGGCTTCTGCGACAGCTGCCGCCGAGTCGCCGCCGCCAACAACCGTTAGGCACCCCGCCGTCGTTGCGTTGGCCATGGCCTCCGCAATAGCGCGCGTCCCGCGATCGAACGGTGGCGTCTCGAAGACACCCATCGGCCCGTTCCATACGACGGTTTGCGCTGTCTGGATCGCGCGTGAGTAGGAGGCGATCGAGTCAGGACCGATGTCGTACATCGCTTCGTCTGCGGGAATCGCATCCCGCTTGACGGTGTGCGCCGCGTTAGGCTGCTCCAGCGACTTGGCGGCGACACAATCGTGCGGCAGAGTGAGGCGCATGCGCGCTCGCTCCAGCAGTTCTCCTGCACGTGCGACGCGGTCAGGTTCCACGAGCGATTTCCCGGTCTCCAGCCCCATAGCCCGATAAAACGTGCATGCCATCGCGCCACCGATGAGAAGGCCGTCGACCTTGGGAAGCAGCGCTTCGATCACGTCGATCTTGCCGCTGATCTTGGCGCCGCCGAGGATTGCCACGAACGGTCGCTTGGGTTGCGCGAGCGCACGACCGAGGAACTCCAGCTCACGCGCCATGAGCAGTCCGGCGACGGCGGGCTGCAGATACTGCACCACGCCGACAGTCGAGCTGTGCGCGCGATGCGCCGCGCCGAACGCGTCGTTCACGAAAAAGTCGCCCAGCTGGGCGAAGGCACGCGAGAGCTCAGCGTCATTTTTTTCTTCGCCAGGATGAAAGCGCGTATTCTCGAGGAGCAAGAACTCCCCCTCGCCTAACGCGCTGGTCGCGGCAACCGCGGCGGGACCGGTCGACTCCCCATGAAAGTGCACGCGCCGCGTGGTCCGCTCCTTCAGCCGGTGAGCCACCGGCTGCAACGAGTATGTGGGATCGGGGCCACCCTTCGGCCGGCCAAGGTGTGAAAGGAGCACGACCCGAGCGCCCATGTTGGCCAACTCTTCGAGCGTCGGCAGCGCAGCGCGGATGCGCGTGTCATCGCTGACTTTACCCGTGTCGTCCAGCGGCACGTTGAAATCGACCCTAACGAGGGCGCGTTTGCCGCGCACTTGCTCTGGCTCGAGGTCGCGAATCGTCTGCTTGTTCACCGGGGCTTACAGCTTGCTTCCGATCAAGCGGATAAGATCGATGCAGCGGTTAGCGTATCCCCATTCGTTGTCGTACCAGCCCGACACTTTCAGCAGCGTGCCGTCGACGACGTTCGTGTTCCTTGAATCGAGGATGCACGAATGCGGGTTGCCGATGTAGTCGCTCGAGACCAATTCTTCCTCGCTATACGCGACGATTCCTTTCATAGGGCCATTCGCCGCTTGCTGAAAGGCGCTGTTCACGTCCGCGATTGTGACAGGCCGCTCCACCTCGACAGTCAGCTCGGTGATCGATACGTCAGGGGTGGGCACGCGTATCGCAATGCCGTCGATCTTCCCTTTTACCTCAGGGATCACGAGCGATGTTGCCTTCGCGGCCCCTGTGGTCGTGGGAATGATCGAAAGTGCCGCCGCGCGCGCGCGGCGCAGATCTTTGTGCGGCGAGTCAAGGATCTGCTGATCGTTGGTGTACGAGTGGATCGTCACCATCATGCCGTGTTTGAAGCCGAACGCGTCCCTAACGATTTTCACCATCGGGACGACGCAGTTTGTGGTGCATGACGCGTTGGACACGATGTGGTGGGACGCCGGATCGTACTCCTTGTCGTTCACACCCATCACGATGGTGATGTGCTCATTCTTGGCCGGCGCCGAGATGATCACCTTCTTCGCGCCGCGATCGATATGCTTCTGGGCGTCGGCAGCACTCGTGAACCGTCCCGTCGATTCGAGTACGACGTCGACGCCAAGGTCCTTCCACGGCAACTGCGCAGGATCCTTCTGCGACAGCACCGTGATCGTGTCGCCGTCGATGGTGAGTGCGTCGGCGCTTGCGCTGCTCGAGCCTTTGTAGGTTCGGTGCACGGAATCGTACTTGAACAGGTGCGCGAGCGTTTTCGTATCGGTCAGGTCGTTGACGGCAATGAAGTCGATGTCCGCAATCTTTTGCTCGCGCGCTGCGCGCACGACTTGCCGGCCGATGCGACCGAAGCCGTTGATGCCAACCTTAATCGCCATGGCGTATTGGATCCTCGTTAGGTTGCCGGATCGCCCGGGCCGCGGGCACGGCCGAATGTCACGTATGCTACGGAGCGAGCGCCAGCGGCAAACATTGCCGTCGTGCACGCATTCATGGTGGCGCCCGTCGTGATCACATCGTCCACGAGGATCAAATGCGCGCCGCGAACGCGCGCCCGGTAGGCGCTCATAATGGTAAACGCGCCCGCAACGTTCGTCAGGCGCTGTTGCGGTGTCAACGCCGTCTGTGTCGGCGTGTTGCGCGTGCGTTGGAGTGCGCTGGACCAGACTGGGACCGACCAGAAGCGGGACAGCTCTGTCGCCAGAAGTTCACTCTGGTTGAAGCCACGATCGCGCTCGCGAGCCCGGGCCAGCGGCACCGGCAGAAGCGCCGTTCGCGCACGGCGTTGCATCAAACTGTCGAGGCGTGCCATGCGCTCAGCCATGGGACGCGCGACCACACGCCAGCCGCCGTACTTGAGCGCGTGCACCAAGGCGCCGCCAGTCCCTCCGGTCATCCAACAGACCGATCGCGCCGCGAGCACGCGTTCATCCAGCGCGTGGCACCAGCCACACGTCGTGACGATTCCCGGATGACCGCACCGTTCGCAGCGTGGTGCCCCGAGGGGAGCGAGGCGAGTCAGGCAGACACTACAAACCGCGTCCTTATCGCGCTCGGCCAGCGCACGCTCACATGCAGCGCAGATTCGCGGAAAGCAGAGCGCCAGCGCGGCGCGCACAGCGCCGCCGGCAATAGCCGCGAGCGTTAGGCCGACGCGCGCACGTGCGCCGGAGTTGCGCTCGCGACCGCTCGGCGCATCAGGTCGCGATCGGGCGAGAAGCCGAACCACCGCTCGAAGGCAAGCGCCCCCTGCTCGATGAGCATGACCAGTCCGTCCGCGGCGCGCAAACCGCGGGCGGTGACCGCGCGAACGAACGGCGTCTCAGCGCGTCGATACACGAGATCGATGACGACAGCAGCGGCGGGGACGGCGTCTGGCGTAACCGGCATCGCCTCGCTGCCGAGCCCCATGCCGACCGGCGTGGCGTTGATGACGAGACGTGCATCACGCAGGGCCGCTTGGGGATTGGTCGCCACGCTAACGTGCGCGAAGCGCGCGGCGAGCATCCGCGCACGATCGACAGTACGCCCCCAGACCGAAACAGTAGCGCCGGGCCAGCGCTCAGTGGCGGCACACACGGCGGCTGCGGCGCCGCCGGCGCCGAGCAGCGCAATGCGAGCTTCGTTAGGCGTTTCGCCAAGAACGTGGCGCACCAGCGCATTGAAGCCACCGACGTCTGTGTTGTCGCCAACGAGCTTTTGCTGCGCATCGATCCAGAACGTGTTGACCGCTCCCGTGCGTTCAGCGAGCGGCGTGAGTTGATCGCAGTATGGGACGAAGGCGGTTTTGTGTGGGACCGTTACGTTGCCGCCCAGAGCGTTTTCGCGCACCGTCGCTACGGCACCGGCGAGGTCCGATGGCAGCACATCCAGCGCGACGTAGCGGCTGGTGAGGCCCGCGGCCTCGAGCGCGGCGTTCTGAAAGCGCGGTGAAAGCGAATGCGTGACCGGATGGCCGAGGAGCAGCAACCGGCGCGGATACGGAGCAGTTGATGCCGACGGCGATACGGGGGGTGACACGGCGGCGTCCTCCACGGCCACTAGGCCGGACCGGGTGCCCGCTCCGCAACCAGTCGGTCGAACGCTGCGCGTACTTCGCGTTCAAGCTCGACGAGCGTGCTACGATACGCCGCCAGATCGCCGCCGAACGGATCGGCGATCGCTTGGCCCGTATCGCTGCGGGACGCGTAGGCCGTCAGGAGCCAGACCTTCTGCTCACCACCTAACGCGACAACTCTCTCGCAGTGGTGCGGCCCCATGACGAGTATCACATCGCTTCGCTCGACGAGATCGCGCGTGAGCTGCTGCGCTCGGTGCGACCCCAAATCCAACCTTCGCTCGATGGCAACCAGCAACGCGCCGTCTGATGCCGGCGCGCCATCCCAGGCGCTGACCCCGGCGCTCGCGACGTCGACTTCCGACAAGCCGCGCTCGATTGCCTCACGCCGCGCGATGGCTTCAGCCAGCGCGCTCCGGCATGTATTTCCTGTGCAGACGAACAAGACTCGCATCACGTTAGGCATCACCCACGAGGTCAGGCACACTCTCGCGCAACGTTGCAGCGCTGATCGCTCCCGGTCGAATCACGCGGGGGCGCCGCCCAGTGCAGTCGACCACCGTCGACGGGTTAGACGGCTCAAGCCGTCCGCCGTCGAGTACACGCATGACGCCGCGAGCGGTCGCCTCGGACCATTGTTGGACAATCTCCCCAGCTGTCATGGCTGGCGGTAGCCCCGGCCGGTTGGCGCTGGTGCTCGTAATGGGATCGCCATAGGCAAGGAGAAGGCGCTGCAGGGCTGGGTGCGACGTCCAGCGAACAGCGACGCCCCCTTCCGGCCCGCGCAGCCGCTTGGGGACGCGGCGTTCGCCGCCGGCAAGGACCAACGTGAGGGGACCCGGCCAGTGCCGCGCCGCCAGCTGTGAGGCCTGGCTCGTTAGGTGAAGGTCCAGGCGACTGAGCATGTCGCTGCCAGCGAACAGCAGCAAAAAGGGCTTCGCGGCAGGCCGAGTTTTGAGCTGCACCAGGCGCTCAACGGCGTCGTGATCGACAGCCGTTCCAAAGCCGTACACAGTCTCCGTTGGATAGGCGAGGACGCCCCCGGCCTGTACGTGAGCCATCGTGCCGTTCAGCGAGGCCTCGATCTCTGCCGCCGACCAAAACGGCACGGCGACGAGTGGCTCACTCATTGGTCCGCGGCCGCCAGCGCTTCGAGGAGTGCGAAGTCGCGCTCGTCCGTCACCTTCATCCCACGCTCCGCTCCGCGCACTACGATCACCGGCTTTCCAATGCGCTCCACAAGCGCCGCGTCGTCAGTTGCATAACGACGATCGCGCAGTGCCACGCGATAGGCTTCCTCGATGACATCCCGCGGGAACGCCTGCGGCGTCTGCACGCGCCAGAACGTGTCCCGGTCGACAGTTCGCACAACGCGTTGCTGATCGTCTGTTTCTTTGAGCGTATCGACGACAGGAAGTGCGGCGACGGCGCTCACGCCCTGACGTGCTGCAGCGATGACGCGATCGATTGTGGCATCCGTCACAAGCGGACGCGCCGCGTCGTGCACAACAACGATTTTCACTTCCTCCTCGAGGTCCTCGATGCCGCTCCACACAGAGTCGCCGCGTTCGGCGCCCCCGACCGACACAAGCAGACGCTCCAAGTCTGATTGGAAGATCCATGGTGGCGGGTCGCCAGCAAACGCACGCGGAAGGACCGCGACGATCTGCGCGACATCGGGGCGCTTCTCAAAGGCATGAATGCTGTGCAGCAGCATCGGCTTGCCGGCAATCCAGCGGAACTGCTTGAGCGCTGAAGCGCCGCTGCGCGTCCCCTGCCCCGCGGCGACGATGACGACTCCCACATCCGCTGACGACGTGCTCACGGAAAGAGCTGCTGGAAGCAGTCCGCTACAGATCGCAGTCCGACGACGTGCAGATTTGGCGGCGTCTGTCGCGGGACGCTGCGCTCGCCGATGTATGCCGTGCGCACGCCTAACGAAGCGGCTTCGCTCAGCCGGCGTTCGCTCTGCGACACGCTGCGAATCTCTCCGCCGAGGCCGATCTCGCCGATGCAGACGACATCGCTTGGCAGCACCCGGTCATAGAGGCTGGAGGCAAGTGCCGCCGCCAATGCGAGATCTCCCGCAGGCTCTGAGAGCCGCAGACCACCAGCGACGTTCACGAAGACATCCAAGTTGCTCAGCGTCAGCTTAGCGCGACGCTCGAGCACCGCGAGCAGCAGCGAGAGCCGGCGCTGATCAAAGCCGGCGGTCACGCGCTGCGGCGTGCCGAAGCCCGGCTTGCTCGCGAGCGCCTGCAGCTCCACCAGCATCGGGCGGGTCCCTTCCAGCACGACCGTGAGGGCACTGCCCGAAGCACGCGTTAGGCGATCGCCGACAAATAATTCCGAGGGATTGGCGACTGGCACCAGGCCCTGCGCGGTCATGTGAAAAACGCCGATTTCGTCAACGCTGCCAAAGCGGTTCTTCGTCGCTCGTAAGACCCGGTGATCGAGCCGCGCACCGCCGCTTTCGCCCTCGAAGTAGAGGACCGTATCGACGATGTGCTCGAGCGTCTTGGGACCTGCGATCCCACCTCCCTTCGTCACGTGGCCGATCACGATTACCGCTGTGCCACTGGCTTTAGCGAAGCGCATGAGACGCGCGGCGCACTCACGCACTTGGCCAACGTTGCCTGGAGCCCCTTCCAGATCGCTCGTGTAGACAGTCTGAATCGAATCGACGATCAACAGCGCAGGTTGCCGCGCCGCTGCGGCGGCGAGGATCATCTCGAGGTCAGTCTCCGCGAGCACGGCGACATCCTGCGCGCTGTCGCCGAGACGATCGGCGCGCAGACGGATCTGCAGCGGTGACTCCTCCCCTGACACGTACAGCGCCGAGACGCCCGCGCTTTCCAGTCGCGCGGCGATTTGCAGCAAGAGCGTGGACTTGCCGATGCCGGGCTCGCCGCCAATCAGCACCATGGAACCTGGGACGATGCCGCCGCCTAACACGAAGTCGAGCTCGTCCAGCTGCGTCGAAAGGCGACTTTCCGTCGTGCCGCGCACATCGCGCAGCACAGTCACAGGTAGACGGGCGCCTAACGCGGAGTCATGCTTGGCTTTGCTGCGCGCTTGAGAGCGGCTGGGCGCTGCCGCGGCAACAAGTTCCTCAACGAGCGTATTCCATTCGTCGCACTGCTCGCATTTACCAGCCCACTTGGCGAACGCCGCACCGCAGGCTGAACAACGGTAGACGCTGCGGGATTTCCCCCCCCCGCTCGTCATCGCGGTTGCCGCGCGGTGAAGTTGTCGAAGCGGGTGTATTGCTTGTGGAAGTAGAGGCGTACCGTGTCCGTCGGGCCATTGCGCTGCTTGCCCACGATTACCTCGGCAAGACCTTCGAGCGGCGTGCCATCAGCGAGGCGTTTGGGGTCACCGCGCTCGTCCAGCGTTCCTTCGTAGTACTCGGGGCGGAAGAGGAACATGACGACGTCGGCGTCTTGCTCGATCGCTCCTGACTCGCGCAGGTCGGACAGCTGCGGTCGACGGTTCTCGCCCGTGCGCTGTTCCGGCGCGCGGGAGAGCTGCGACAGCGCCACGACCGGAATCTTGAGCTCGCGCGCCAGAATCTTGAGCGACCGGGAGATGTAGCTGATTTCCTGCGTGCGGTTTTCCGAATCCGCCGGTCCCTGAATGAGCTGCAAGTAGTCGATGATGATCAGCCCGATGTCATTCTCCGCTTTGAGACGACGTGCGCGGGAGCGGATCTCGAGCGTCGTTATGCCAGCCGTGTCATCCACCCAAATCGGCGCCGAGCCTAACAAGCCGGCGGCGCGGGTGAGCTTGACGAAATCGTCGTTGGAAAGCTTTCCGTTGCGGATGCGCTGCGCGTCGATGTATCCCTCGCTCGCCAGCATGCGCTGCACGAGCGACTCGCGTCCCATCTCCAGCGAGAAAATGGCGACGTGGGTTTTCGCCTCGATCGCGGCGTGCTGCGCAATGTTGAGCGTGAACGCCGTCTTCCCCATGGACGGCCGCGCCGCGACGATGATGAGCTCCGAGGGCTGGAAGCCTAACGTGAGCCGGTCGAGGTCAGCGAAGCCGCTCGGGACGCCCGTGATCGGCGATCCGCCGGCGGTCGCCAGCTCCTCGATGCGTTCCATCGCCGGCCAGAGGAGCTCTTTCATGCGCCGGAAGCCTTCGCGACCACGTTGCTGCGAGATCTGGAAGATGCGCTGCTCAGCGTGGTCCAGGAGCGTGCCGGCATCGCCTTTCCCTTCGTAGGCTTCGGTGACGATTTCCGTCGCTGCTTCTACGAGGCGCCTGACGAGCGCGCGCTCGCGCACGATCTTGGCGTGATACTCGACGTTCGCCGCTGTCGGCACGGCGTCCAGCAACACCGTGATGTATTCCTTGCCGCCCACCGCCTCGAGCTCGCCGCGCTGTTCCAGCTCAGCGGCGAGTGTGAGTGGATCGACAACATCGCCGCGCTGATTTACTGCCAGCATGGAACGAAACAGACGTCGATGTGCCTCGCGATAAAACATCGAGTCGTCCACGAAGTCGATGGCACGGATGATCGCATCCGCGTCCATCAACATCGCCGCGATCACCGCTTGTTCGGCATCCTCTGAGTAGGGAGGACGCCGATCACGCGACGGCTCACGTCCCGCGCTGAGCGACGGCGCGATCGAGGAATCGGCGAGCGAGCTGGACATCTTCCCAGGTAGGACGCTTCCACGACGGATTCCGGAGAAGCGCCGCGGGATGGTAGGTGACCACGCACGGGATGCCGTGGTACTGGTGAATCGCCTCGCGGAGTTTGCCCATCGAGGACTTCGTGTCAAGAAGTGTTTGCGCCGCAAAGGTTCCCAGCGCGAGAATCACTGTCGGACGAATCAACTCGACCTGCCTGACGAGATACGGCGTGCATGCTGTCACCTCGTCAGGCAGTGGATTGCGGTTGTTCGGTGGACGGTGCTTCAGCACGTTGCAGATGTACACCTTCTCGCGCGGCAGGTCGATCGCCGCGAGAATCTGCGTGAGAAGCTTCCCTGCTTGTCCCACGAATGGTCGTCCCAGCTCGTCTTCAGTCGCGCCCGGTGCCTCGCCGACACACATCAGACCCGCGTTAGGGTCCCCTTCTCCGGGCACGGGGTTCTTGGCGCCACGGTACAGCGCGCAGCGCGTACAAGACGCGACGGCACGTTCCAGCTCGATGAGACTCGCGAAGCTGTCGCGCTTTCCCTCGAACATATCGTGCGACGAGGACCCAACCGCTAGGCCGAAGGGGATCTGCTCCAGCGCCAAATCCGCATGCCAGGCGCGCTTCGTCACTGTGGAACTTGCCGAGTGAGCCGCCGCGACCTCGCCACGCGGAATGGGCGCGACGGCAGGCGGCGGCGCTGACGGCCGCGGGCGCTGGACGCGCGTCGCGTCTGCTGGAGCCGCTGACGAGTCGCTCTGGCGCAACGCCTCACGCCAATCCGGCGCCGGGCTCTGAGCAGGGGCCCGCGGTGCGGTGCCTAACGAGCGAACGACCTGCGCGCTCAGAATAAGCTCGCGCTCACCGACCTCGCGTTGCTGCGCGAAGTAGACGCGTGCTTGCCCTTTACCGGATCCGGTCCCCTTCTTAGCGGCCACTCAGGAGGCCCTCGACTTCGTCCAGGATCGCGTCCGCCACGTCACTCTTCGACAGCAGCGGCAGCGCGCGACTCTCACCGTCGCGACCGATCAACGTAACTCGATTCGTGTCGACTTCGAATCCCGCACCAGGCTCATTTGCGTTGTTGACAACGACGAGATCGAGCGCTTTGGACTGGAGTTTTGACCTGCCGTACGCCTCCGCGTTCTCCGTCTCGAGCGCGAAGCCGACCACGATCATGTTCGCTGCACGGTGCGGCATGCTGTCGATCAGAATGTCCGGTGTCGGGGCCAGCTCAATGCGCAGCTCAGTGCTCTCCGCTCCTTTCTTGATCTTCCCTGGTTTCGCCTCGGTCGGTTTGAAATCCGACGGCGCCGCGGCCATGACGAGCACGTGGGCGTCTTTGATCTCGCGCGACACTGCGTGCGCCATCTGCTCAGTTGTTTCGGTTGCAACAGAGCGGACGCCTACAGGACTCGGCACTCCGAGCGGACCATGCACGAGCACCACGTCGGCGCCACGTCGCCACGCGCTCGCCGCAACAGCAACACCCATCTTCCCGCTGCTGCGATTTGACACATACCGCACCGCATCAACCGGCTCACGCGTTGGCCCCGCCGAGACGACGACGTGTTTCCCGAAGAGTGGTCCGATGGACTCCAGCCTGCGGCCGAGGTGAGCTTGTATTGTCTCTGGTTCGGGCATCCGTCCGGGGCCGCTCCCCTCTTCTTGGGACGCAAGCGGGCCGACGGCGGGTTCGAGCACGCCGTAACCCAGCTGCCGGAGATGCTCGACGTTGCGGACCGTTTGCGGATGCACCCACATGCGGTCATTCATCGCCGGAACCAGCAAAACGGGCGCGGTTGTCGCCAGCAAGACGGCGCCTAACAAGTCAGCCGACTGGCCGCTCGCGGCCCGCGCCAGAAAGTCAGCCGTCGCCGGAGCGACGACGACAGCATGCGCGTCTTTTGCGAGCTTGATGTGGTCGAGCGCGTGCCCGGCCGCGACCAACTCCGAATAAACGCGTCGCCCTGTTAGCGCCTCAAACGTTACCGCACCGATGAACTCTTGCGCCGAGCGGGAAAGGACGACGTCCACTTCGGCGCCGCTCTGCGTCAGGAGGCGGGCCAGCCACGCCGACTTGTAGCTGGCGATCCCTCCAGTGACGCCCAGGAGGATCCGGCGCCGATCGAAGGGACGGACGGGCTACTCCGAGCGTCCGCGGGGCAGGACGCGGTACTCGATTGCCGCTGTCGTTAGCTCCTCCAACGCTCGGGTCGTGAGCTTCTTCTCGCGCGGGCCGGACCGGTCGCGCGGAAAGGCGTTTAAGACCCTCGCGTATTTGGCTGCGACAAGCACCGCCAGGTACTTGTTGGCAGCGTTGGTAGTGGCTTCGTCGGGGGTAAACACTCGCATTTGGCGTCGCTCCACGCGCTTACAGCGCGGTCAGTTGTTTCTGGATTTCGTCGGATAGCGCACGCACACGCCCCTCGACGTTGGCTTGCCTGTCATGACGCACCGCTTCCGCATCGATGATTGCTGAGACCTGGGCATACGCAGACTCCAGCGCGTCGTTAACGACTACATAATGATAATCACTCACCGCTGCTAGCTCTGCCCGAGCTTCGTTCAGACGCCGGCGCAGGTCTTCCGGCTGGTTCGTGTTCCGTTTCGTTAGGCGATTGACCAGCACGTCGCCCGACGGCGGAAGGAGAAAAATAAGAACCGACTCAGGGTACACAGCGACAAACTGCCGGGCCCCCTGCACGTCGATATCCATCACCACGTGGCGACCCATCGCCAGAACTTTCTCGACTTCACTGCGCAAGGTACCGTAGAGGTTTCGATGCACCTCGGCTGATTCAGCGAAATCTCCGCGAGCGCGTCGCGTGATGAACTCGTCGACGGTTATGAAGAAATAGTCGCGACCATTCACTTCACCCACACGTGGCGTTCGCGTGCTGCAAGAGACCGAGTAGCCGACATCGGTCCGGCGCTGCAACAGCATGTGCGCGATTGTCGTCTTGCCGCCGCCGGACGGCGACGACAACACCACGGGGAACGGATTCACTCGAGGTTCTCCACCTGCTCGCGGATCCGTTCCAGTTCCTCTTTGATCGTCACAACGTCGCCTTGCATCGTCGCGTCATTTGCCTTGCTCGCCGTCGTATTGGCCTCGCGCAGCATCTCTTGCAACAAGAAGCCAAGCCGCTTCCCAACGCCGTCCGACGACACGCCGTGGAGCGAGCCGCGAAATGCCTCTAAATGCACCGTGAAGCGCGCGAGCTCTTCTTGTACGTCATGGCGTTCCGCGAGGACAGCGACCTCCTGCGCGAGTCGCTGTTCATCGACTGCCACTCCAGCAGCGAGTTGGCGGATCGATTCGCGAAGCCGCTCGCGATGCTCCGCTACGCGCTGCGGCGCTCGCTCAGAGATGCGAGCGAGTGCGCCGTCGATCACGGCGAGCCGTTGGACTATGTCATCGCGTAGCTTTTGACCCTCACGCTCACGCGCATCGCGCAGCTTGATTGCCGCAGCGGAAACGAGCTTGGTGAGATCAGTTCCATCTTCTTGACTGGGCTCGCCTAACGGTGCAAGCACGTCTGGCAGACGCAGGACGGTCGCCACGTCGACTTCACCACCGAGGCCGTACTTGTCGCGCAACATGCGCAGCATGAGAGCCGAAGCGGCGAAGCGCGCCTCGTCGATGCTGCCCGCAGCGTCGGCCGTGCGCTCGCAGCGCGCGATGAGCGTCACGTGACCACGTGAAACGAGTTGTCGCAGCGCTTCGCGAACCTCTCCCTCCCACCTGCTCAGCTCGGGCGGGAGCTTAATAGTCACGTTGAAGAACCGATGATTGACCGAGCGGACGTCGATGGAGACGCGCGTCCGGCCTACGGCTCCTTCAGCGGCACCGTAGCCCGTCATGCTTCGTATCATGTGTGAGCGCGTAACCTATTGTTATACAAGGAGTTTGTCAATTCACGAACTCCCAGCGCACGCCGTAATAGTTGCTCTGCCGCGGCATGCGGAATCCCGGCACCTGTTCATACGGGAAGCCGAGGATATTCCGGAACTGATAGGTCACTACTGCGCGGAGGACTCGCACCTCAATGTGGAAGTTCCAGGTGCGATAGACGGAGGACGTGGGCGCCTCGTCAGCATCAATGAACGGGAAAACGGCGCGATCTCGATACTCATGGGCGATCGCCGCAAAGATGTTGAGGTTCCCGCTGGGCACCGCGCTGCGCCATTCCGTGTCGATGTAGAGCTGCGTGCGCGCCTGATAGCGCGGGCGATAAACGTGCGGCTGATCCCAACGCACCCCGAGCACGTCGAGCCCCAAGTCAGCGAAGACTTTGCCACGGATCGTCGCATAAGTCCCCGTGAGGCGGCCTGTCGCTGTAGGCGTCAGCGCTGTGTCGAAAATGATGGGAGCCGCTAAAGCCGCTGTGTCGCGCATGAACGCGCCGCCGGTGAGCCACGCACGTCCCAGCTTGAGGCCGGCTTCGGCCGTTGCCGCGAGCGTGGTCGGAAAATCGCCGGTGGTAACAGGACTTGTGCGTCCGAGGGATCCCGCGAAAGCGAGAAACGGGAGCGGCAAGATGCGGAACGAAGCATCCGTCGTTAGGCTCGACTCCGGCAAGCGCCGCTCGGCGTGGATGCTTGCGCTGAGCCACTTGCGCTCGAATGTGGCCCGCGTAGCCGCGGAGATGTAGTCGATGTCTCTGACACGTCGCACGCGTGAGATCGCGTTGAATCGCAGGCCCCCGACGTTATATCCGAGTGCGCCCATCAACTGTGGTCGTGTGCGCAGTGTGTCACGCTTGAAGACGGTAGTGTCAGGGGGCTGACCCGGCGTGACGAAAACGCTGTCGCCACGTGTGAGCTTGAACTGGAACGAGCCTGCGCCTACCTGGCCCCACAGCCCGTCTTGCATTGGGTCTCCGTAAGCCATTCGGAAATAGGCTTGCGTGTAGCGCGACTCCTGCCTTGGCAGGTCGGGCCGCCCCGCGACTTCGAGACGCGGTTGATCAGAGCGGTCCAAGCCTAACGCGTAGTAGGTAGCGACAACGCTCAGCTTCCCTTTTGCCCAGCCGGCACGTGCAATCAGCGCGAGGTGATCGGCGTCTCCCAGAGCATTGTCTTGCGTCCCGTACTGGTATGCTCCGGCTTGTAAGAGCAGACCTTGCTGAAAGCGCTTGGCGTAATAGCCGCGATACGTATTCGTGTCGAAGTCACCAGTCGCAACGTCAACGCGCGTCGCTGCCGTCGTCGAGCGCGTCGTCCAAGTGCGCATGTGCACACGTATCTCTCGTGCCGTGCGCTCGATGCGGACTTCTTCCATCGTCCACAGCGGAACGATCGACAGATCCTGCACCAGACCGGCGCGCGGGTTCATCTCATCAAGCTCAAAGCCGTCGAGGAAGATGCGAACCCTTCCAAATTCCCCGCCGAGCGCCGCGACCTGTGGCGAAGCAATCCAGCCAGATTGAAACGTCGTTACTCCTGGAATGCGCGCGAGGAGGTCGGTCAACGTGAGCGCTCCAGACGCGAACAGCTGGCTCCTGTCCCACCGATAAACCTGGCCGACATCAGTCAGTGCTGGCATGACGACGCCCGCGATCGGTGCTTTGATGCTATCGGCCGCGCGCGCTGCGCGGATGCTGTCCTGTCGCGCCCTAACACGCTCCAACGAGTCCGCTACGATCGAGTCACGCACGAATGCGCTGTCACGCCTGACGCGGGTCGTGTCCTGCGCCGCAGCGCTCGGCGTATGAAAAATGGCCCCGGCCAGGAGGCCGAGGCCCAGGGACACACGCCAAACGCTGGACGCGACCCTCAGCGCAATCTCCCGCGCACGAATTCGACGAACGTGCCGACCGGCACGCCGGTCGGTCCCCGCGGCATCATGCCGAGGTCGGCTTCGCTGTACGCCGTGCCGGCGATATCGAGGTGAACCCACGGATACCCGTCCACAAACTCCTTGAGGAATATCGCCGCTGTAATGGCGCCGGCGGCACGCCCGCCGGTGTTCTTGATATCAGCGACGTCGGACTTGATCTGCTCGCGGTAATCATCCCACAGCGGCAGCGGCCACCCAGGCTCGGCGGCACGCTCCGCCGCCCGCTGCACCTCCGTCGTCAACCGCTCATCGTTCGCGAAGATGCCAGTGGCCGTGTTGCCTAACGCAATGACGCAAGCGCCGGTCAGTGTTGCGGCATCGATGGCAACCGCCGGAGCGAAGCGTTTGGCGTAGGTCAGTAAATCGGCCAGCACCATGCGTCCTTCGGCGTCTGTGTTGATCACCTCGATTGTCTTGCCTGACGAAGCACGGACTACATCGCCCGGCTTATACGCCGTTCCCGACGGCATGTTCGTCGTCGCCCCAAAGATGCCAACGACGTTTGTGCGCAGCCCGAGCCTGCCAATCGCTTCCATCGCCCCGATCACACCTGCGGCACCGCACATGTCGAACTTCATCCATTCCATGCGCTCGGCTGGCTTGATCGAGATGCCGCCGGTGTCGAAGCACATTCCTTTGCCAATCAGAACGATCGGCGCCTGTCCTTTGCGTCCCTTGCGATGTTCCAGCACAACGAGCTTGGGATCTTCAGGCGTGCCTTGCGCAACGGCCAGAAAAGCACCCATCCCTGCCTTCTTCATCTCCGCACGGCCTAGGTTCGTTAGGCGCATGCCATGTCGCTGTGCGACAGCTCCCGCTGTCTCAGCCAGGTATGCCGGTGTACAGAGGTTTCCTGGCATCATCGCGAGACGTCGTGCGAGAGCATACCCCTCACCAACTGCTTGCGCCGCAGACGCGGCACGCGAACCGCGACGCGCATCGCTCACCAACAGCTCTATCGTCTCGAGACGTGCGCGCTGTTCGGTGGCTGGCGGCGGCGTTTTGAGATCGGCATACTCCCATGCCCCGAGCTGGGCACCGATGCCCATCGCCTCAATCGCGCGCTGGTCGTTCGACGCAGCCCAAAGACTCATCGTTTTGGCGCCGAGCCGCTGCGCCTGACGAGCAGCGAGGCCAGCAGCGCGTCGCACGGCATTGGTCACGTCCGCCGGTGTACCGTACCCGACGAGGATGACTCGAGCGATCGCGCCACCTCCCCCCTCGAAGTGCATTACCTCGTCCCGCGCCCCGCGGAAGTCGCGCCGTGCAATGCTCCGCGCGATAGCACCGCCGAGGGTGCGATCCAGAGCGGCGATCGCGGCTGGGACCTCAGCGACGGTGGGCAACAACACCGCGGTCATTTCCGTTTTGACCGCCGGCCAGTCAGCGCGGCGTGCTGCGAGCTTCATGATTGTGAACTGAGAGCGTGGCGCAATGAGCGCGCGGATCAATGGGGTCAGACTCCATTGATCGGAGGTGAGCACGGCGATATCGCGAGATCACTGGATCAATGGAGTCTGACCCCATTGATCCCGCTGGCGGCGCGTAAACTACCGGGACACGGTAAAGCACAGCAAGGACAATAACGCGTCAACTATTGGTCCAATCCGCTTTGCAGTTCGAGTCGTAGAGCTTGGTTGATGGCCGGTCGGGGCGGCGACCCGTTCTCGTCGCCGGGCTGGTTTCCACACTCTCTCGGAGGACACGATGCGGTTCCGCTCTGCCATTGCGCGCCTGTCTCTCGCGGCGTTTGTGACCCTCGGCGTGAGCGCCAGCGCTAGCGCACAAGCCGGCGCCAGCAACTCCCTGTACAAGCGAATCGGCGGCTACGACGCCATAGCCGCGGTGACCGACGACTTCCTCGGGCGCCTCGCGAATGAACCGCTCATAGCGCCGTTCTTCCGCGGTCAGTCGCAAAACACGATAGGGAAGCTTCGAATGCTCGTGATCGAACAGGTCTGCGCGGCGACCGGTGGCCCGTGCGTCTACACGGGCCGCGACATGAAGACTGTACACAAGGGTCTCGGCATCACCGAAGAGCAGTGGAACGCGTCAACCCGTCATTTCACCGCGACGCTAGAGAAGTTCAACGTCCCGGCGAAAGAGAAGAGTGAGTTGTTAGGCATCATCGGGTCGCTCAAGAACGACATTGTCGAAAAGATGTAGCTCGTAGCTCTTAGCTTGTAGCTCTTAGCTCTTAACGAGCCGTTCTATCCCCCATCCCCTATCGCCTATCCTCTATCCCCTACCCCCTATGTCTATCGCCCTGCACTTCTCGCCCGCTGCTTCGTGGACGTCTGGTCGAGCATGGAGACCTTTCAGAAGTTCGGAGAAACCCTGTTTCCTATCATCGCGAGTCTCGGCGTGGATCCGGGCCAGCCCAGCATCAAGCCAACGCGCAACGTCATCGTGCCAACTGCGGCAACGGTCTAGCGCCGCCAAAGTAGTGGATAGTGGATAGTGGATAGTTGATAGGAGCATCAGTTCACTATCCACTATCCTCTATCAACTAGTAGCGGGAACTTGCTGGGGGCGTTCGTTCCTCGTTTCACAGGACGAACGCGACTATTCTCCAGCAGCATGACTGTACCGGTTGAACTTCAATCCGCGCTTGGTGACCGCTATGAGCTCGAACGCGAGCTTGGACGCGGCGGAATGGCGACGGTGTATTTAGCGAACGATCGGCAGCACTCGCGCCGTGTCGCCGTCAAGGTGCTCGATCCAACGCTGCGCGCGGGCCAAGTGGAGTCGGATCGCTTTCACCGCGAGATCAGAGTGGCAGCGAACCTTGTGCATCCCGGAATCGTTCCGCTCTTCGATTCCGGCGAATGCAACGGCCATTTGTACTACGTCATGCCGTTTATCGATTCGGAGACGTTGGCCGATCGATTGGCCCGTGAGGGGACGCTCAGCACAAACGCAGCCATTCACATCACCACTTCGCTTGCGCGCGCGTTGGACTATGCGCATCGCCGCGGCATCGTGCACCGCGACATCAAGCCCGCAAACATCTTCCTGCATGAAGGAGAGGCGTTGCTGGCGGACTTTGGAGTCGCGCGCGCAGTCTCCTCGCTTGGGCTGAACACCGCGACAACGACCGCAGGTTTCGCCGTGGGAACGCCTAACTACATGAGCCCGGAGCAGGCAGTCGCAGATCGCGATGTCGACGGCCGCAGTGACCAATACAGCCTCGCCTGCGTGTTGTTCGAGATGCTCGCGGGTCAACCACCGTTCGTCGCCGAGCATGCAAGACAGGTGATCATGCGGCACGTCGTGGAGCCACCACCGTCGATCCGGCGGCAGCGAGCGGACGTTTCCGGCGCGATCGAGGTTGCGCTCGTTAGGGCGCTTGCCAAAGCGCCTGCAGAACGCTTTGGCTCCACCGGTGAATTCGCAGCGGCGCTCACGTCGCGCGCGGTGGTCGGCGACCCGATCAAGGATGGATCGCACGCCGTCGCCGTTCTCCCCTTCGTGACTGTCGGCGGCGAAGCAGATACGGAGTACTTGAGCGACGGCCTTACGGACGAGTTGATCAGCGCGCTCGCGCGCGTCGACGGTTTGCGCGTGACATCGCGCACATCGGCGTTCGCGTACAAAGGGCGCGCGACTGATGTGCGCCGCATCGGCTCGGAGCTGCAGGTTGCCGACGTCATTGAGGGAACGGTGCGGCGTTCGGGGAGGCGACTGCGCGTCACCGCGCGCCTAACGAATGCGACCGACGGCACCCAGCGAACAGCCCTGCGTTTCGACCGCGACACCGATGACCTGTTCGCGCTGGAGGACGAGCTTGCCGCGGCGATCGTCGACCAGCTACGGCCCACGCTCCTGCCGACGTCAGTGCACGTTGCTCCGCGCCGCTACACCGACAACGCCGACGCGTATCGCTTGTACCTGCGCGGTCGCTTTGCCTGGAACAAGCGCACGTACGAAGACACGGCCGAGGCCATTCAGTATTTTGAGCAAGCGATTGCGGAGGATCCAACGTACGCCTTGGCGTACAGCGGTCTCTCCGATGCGCACGCGCTGCAGCTGGACTACCGAAATGTCCCCGTCGCCGAAGGGATGGCGCGGGCGAAAACATACGCTCGCAAGGCGCTGGAGCTGGATGAAGGGCTCGCCGAAGCGCACGCGTCGTTAGGCTGGGTACTCTTCATCTACGATTGGGAGTGGCAAGAATCGCTGGCACACTTCGAACGCGCGGTGGCGATCAGCCCGAATTACGCGACCGCCCGTCAATGGTACTCCTTTCCTCTCGTCGCGTTAGGCCAGTTCGAGCGCTCGCTCGCCGAGGTGCAGATGGCCGTGGATCTGGACCCCGCGTCGGTTTCGGTCCGGCGCAGTCGCGGCGGCGTCGCGTACTACGCGAGGCGCTACGACGATGCCGTCGCGCAGCTCGAGCGCGCCGCCGTCATCAACCCGACGTCGGAGGAGACTCACCGGTCGCTTGGATTCGCTTTTTTTCACCTCGGCGAGATGAAGCGGGCGGAGCGTTCCTTTCGTGAAGGGTTGTTATACACGCCAGAATCTCCGTACTCTCTGGCGGGGCTCGCTGGAGCGCTGCACAGGCTCGGTCGCGAGAACGAGGCGCGTGACGCTCAGCTCGAGCTCAAGCGCCGCGCCAGTGTGGGATATGTATCGACAGCCGCGTTTGCCATGATGCATGGACTGTTAGGCAATGTCGAAGAAGCGATTGATTGGCTGGAGAAGGCGCGCGATGAGCGCCGCGGATTTGTGGCGTATATCGGGGTGAACCCAACCCTCGATCCGCTACGCCAATCCCCGCGCTTCAACGCCATTGTTGCGGCGTTAGGTCTCGACCGCGCGTCGGTGGGCGCCTAACGCAGCGTATCACGCTGCGCCAGCGCCACTACGGTATCAACGAGCGCCGTCAACACATCCATGCGGTTACGCTGCATGTGCATGCCAGGGAGCCAGTGCTGCTCCTTCGGTACCTTGGCGCTGTCGTACAGCTTCTGCACGAGTGAGCGCGGGATGCGTTCGTCGGCCAAGGCATTGATCATAACGACGGGCCTTGGCGAGATATCGTCGACCCAACGCGCCGGATCGAGTTGCGGACCGGCGATGAGCACGTTGGCAATCCCCGCAACGAGTGCGCGGAGCGGCGCGAATCCGACGTAGCGCTTGAGATTGTGCTGCAACAATCGATACGGGTCGGCGGCGCCGTGCAGGAGCCATAAACGTGTTACGCGACGATCTAGCCCGGCGACCACGGCACTGAATGGTGCACCGAAGCTTGCACCGATGAGCTCCACACGCGTGCTATCGACGTCAGGTTGAGCAAGCAGATAATCCAGCGCCAACATGATCGCCGGCGGCGTATCGAGGATCGCGCGCCTAATCGCAGGCGCTTGGCCGGCCACGGCTATCCCCTTGGGATTCGGCGCACCGTGATACGGATACTCGATCGCGGCGACCACGGTGCCGCGCGTATCGGGGAATAAGAGCGCTGCCTGCCTCCCTGCCCGCTGCCCGCCGAGTATGACGAACGTGCGCCGAGGGGATGAAGCTGGCACAGCAGGACGCCTAACGGCGAGCTCGAAGTTGAAGCCGTTCGCCGCGGTGACGCGCAGCAGTTGATCGCGGCTCAGGGAATCGCCACTGGCTGACAACGTGTCGACGCGCGCCAGCGTGGAGCGCCGTTCTATGAAGTACGGCGTCGGATCACGCAGCAGCCAAGCGCATGCGAGAGCGATGAACGCGGCGAACGCGCCTAACGCCAAAGCGACCCGTCGCCATTTGGATCGGCGCGGGCCGCGTTTTCCGGCGCTGTCATTCGCTGTTGCCACATGCCCGGGGAGGGACTCGAACCCTCAAGAGCTTGCGCTCGGCGGATTTTGAGTCCGCTGCGTCTGCCGGTTCCGCCACCCGGGCTACGGATCGGAATGTATCGATCTGTGAACCGGCACCCAAGTCAGCTCATAGTCAGTAGGTCTTAGCTCTTTAGGGTCAAACCGTAACACCTCTAAGAGCTAAGACCTAGGAGCTACGACCTAGATTGGCGGTCTGTCGCGCAGCGGACGGCGGATCGGTGGGCGACCGCTGTCACGCCGTTCGCGTATCCGCTCGCGAAGGCCACCCGGTGGTCCGCCACCAGCTTCCGCGCGACGTCGAATGTCGCCCGCGTTGCGTCGCAGCTGATCTTGCATGCCGAGCAGCTTGGCGCGCTGCGTTGGGTTGAGAAAGCGCGCGAGCTCGCGCTGTTCAGTCTCGAGCAGGTCGACGCGCTGTTTCTGCACCGCAATGGCACGCTCCAGAAGCGTCGAAACACGCTGCTGATTTCCACGGCCTTGCTGCTCGGCGAGGAGTTCATCACGCAAGGACATCCGCACGTCGCGCTCTTGTTGGAGCAAAAGCCGGCGCTGCTCCTCGAAGCGACGATTGGTTTCGCCAAGCCGCACGACCTGCGAATCATTCAGCTGCAGGCGTTGCTTCACAACAGCACCGAAACGCTCCTGAAAGCGACGCCTTAAAGCCTCTCTGTCGCGCTGAACAGTGCTGTCCTGCGCGCCTAACGAGGCAGTCAGCGTCAGCAGCGTGCCGACGCCAAGAACCAACGATTTAGTCTTCATTGTAGTCATATCCTCTAACCTGAACCGACTCCGCGGACGCTCCCGATGAGCGTATCGGGTTCGGCTATCGGCGCGGCATCGATGCGATCGAGCGCGCCCAAAAGGGTTTCCAGTTCGTCCGCCTCCATGTCATCCACCTCGCTGAGAGACATCGCGAGCACGCGTGGCGAGGCGGGCTGAGGCTCACGCGCAGAAGGATTGTCAGGCAACAACAACTGCGTCGTATCAACGGGCTGTTGAACGAGCGGTCCGATTGTGTCACCAGCATCCCCCCCCCCTGCAGCACCACGCACGACCGTTCGTAGAACGAGCGCGCCAGCAATCACAAAGACAACCGCTGCTGCCAGGCGCAGCACACCTAACGAATACAATCGGCGAGCGCTCGGCGCCGCTCGTCTCCGGCTTGGCGATGGCAACGCCTGTACAATTGCGGCCGTGTCGATCGCCGGTGTCGTCGCATAGCTGCGTCGCACGCGCTCGAGCAGTTCCAGCTCGCCCGCGCACTCGGCGCACAACGCGACGTGCTCGCGCACTTGTGCGGCGTGCGCCACCGCGAGCCTGCCGTGCAATAGCTCCGGCAGCATGTCGCGCATCTCGACGTTAGGGCAATCAGACATATAAGGCTTCCTTGATAGCACGCAGTGCGTTGTGATAGTGCACTCGCGCCGCTCCTTCAGTAGTTCCAACGACTTCAGCGATCTCCTTGTACGAGAGACCCTCGCCCACGCGCAGCGCGAATACTTCTCGCTGCGTCGGCGACAACCGCGCCACCGCTTCCCGTACCTGTGCCTCGGATTCTGCAGCAACTATTGAGTCCAGCGCTGTGAATCCCCCCTCCCCCGCTACCTCCACGCTTTCCAACGACTCGGCTTCTGGTCGACGGCGTTGCGCACGTCGTCGATCGAGGACCAGGCGTCGCGCGATTGTAAACAGCCATGTTCGCAGTGAGCTTTCGCCGCGGAACGAGTCGAAGGATGCGAAGGCGCGGACAAATGTGTCCTGCACCACCTCATCCGCCTCCCGCTCTCCCAGCGTGCTCACGAAGCGAGCAATTGCGGTCGCGTGCCGCTCAACGAGCGTGGTCGCGGCGCGTTGATCGCCACCTAACCACCGCTCGATCAGCGTACGGTCGGCGCGGTCGTCGGCGCGATCTGGCTGTGCTCCCATCAGTCCGGTGAGGTAGACGGTAGATTTGGTGTGACGTTAAGAAGGGGATAGGTGGATAGAGGATAGGACGATAGGGGATAGAGAACGCGCCTGTTATCCCCTATCCCCTATCCCCTATCCCCCTATCCCCTACTCTCTACCCTATGCCCGAGCTCATCGCCCACCGCGGCATGCCGCGACTCGCCCGCGAGAACACGTTGGCTTCGTTCGAGCTCGCGCTCCAGGCTGGAGCGGACGCGATCGAGCTGGACGCTCATGTCAGCGCAGATGCCACGGTCGTTGTACACCACGATCCGCGGGTCGCCGGGGAAAACGGACGCTGGCTGTCCCAACTGGAGGCGTCTGAATTGGCTCGCGGGGGAATCCCAACTCTGGATGAGGTCTGCGAGCTAGTGGGTGACCGCGTGGTGCTTTATGTGGAGGCGAAAGCGCCATCCAGCGCCGCCGCAATTGTTGAGTGCCTAACAGCGCATCAAGTGCGCGCCGCCGTTCATAGCTTGGATCAGCGTATCATCCAAGCGATCCGCGCGACAGCGCCGTCGCTTCCGATTGGGTTGCTCGTTCCCAACGCTGTGCCAGACGCTGCGGCCGTCGCGCGCGCGCAAGGGGTTCGTGACCTCTGGCCCACGCGCGAGATCATCGACGCGCGTTTCGTTGAGAGCGCGCACGCCATCGGATCGCGCGTGATCGCTTGGACGGTGAATGATGCGAACGACGCGCGTCGGCTGCGCGAACTTGGAGTCGATGGCCTGTGCACCGACGACGTGCGAATGCTACGCACGGCACTCGGCGTTCAAGGGTAGTCGGCGGCTGACGAGGCGCCTACTTTCTCCGGCCTCTCGCTTACCGGAGTGAACGGAGTCATGCGACGTACACTATTCCTGATCGTAGCGGCTACGGCGTGTTCGCGTGCGTCGAGCGCTCCAGCACCGGCCGCCGCGCCAGCCCCTGCTCAGGCCACGCCGGCGACCGATACGACCAAGAAGGCTCAACCCGGCCCGGGTGCGCTGTCGGAGCCTAACGCGGACGCCTTTGTCAGCAGCTACCGGCCGTTCACCGCGCGCACGACGTTTATCCGCAACGCGACGATCATGACCGCGGCCGGTCCCACCCTACAGAATGCCGCGATCCTGTTGCGCGACGGCAAAGTTGCCGCTGTCGGCGCGAACCTAACACCGCCAAGCGACGCGCTCGTCATCGACGCTGCCGGCAAGTTTGTCACGCCCGGCATCATCGACACGCATTCGCACCTCGGCGTGTATCCAGCTCCGGGCGTCGACGCACATAGCGACGGCAACGAGGCGACGAATCCGGCAACACCCGAGGTGTGGGCGGAGCACTCTGTGTGGCCGCAAGATCCTCAATTCCCCCGTGCGCTATCTGCCGGAGTGACCACCATTCAGGTTCTTCCTGGCTCCGCGAACCTCTTCGGTGGCCGCAGCGTGGTTTTGAAGGTCGTCCCTGCGCGCACGGTTCAGGGGATGAAATTCCCCGGCGCCAAATACGGTCTCAAGATGGCGTGCGGTGAGAACCCCAAGCGCGTGTACGCCAACCGTGGTCCATCGACGCGCATGGGGAACGTTGCAGGATATCGCGCGAAGTGGATCCAGGCGGAGGCGTATCGACGTCGCTGGGACGCCTGGCTAGCCGACAAGAAAGGCGATCCGCCATCGCGCGACCTCGCGATGGAAACGCTCGCGGAAGTCCTGCGCGGCAACATCTATGTGCAGAACCACTGTTACCGCGCCGACGAGATGGCGCAGATGATCGACATCGCCAAAGAGTTCGGCTACAAGATCCGCTCATTCCATCACGGAGTCGAAGCGTACAAAATCGCCGATCTGCTGGCGCAAAACGAAATCGCGGCATCGATATGGTCGGACTGGGGCGGCTTCAAGATGGAAGCACTCGACGGGGTGCGGGCCAACCTCGCGCTGGTTCACAAGACAGGAGCCCGAGCCATCGTCCACTCGGATGACGCAAACGGGATGCAGCGGCTGAACCAGGACGCCGCCAAATCGATGGCCGCCGCGAACGATCTCGGCTTTACAGTCACGCCTGACGAGGCGATCAAATGGATCACGATCAATCCAGCTTGGGCGTTAGGCCTCGAGAGTCAGATCGGGTCGCTCGAGGTCGGAAAGAATGCAGATGTCGTACTGTGGGACGGTAACCCCTTCAGCATCTATTCCCGCGCTGAGAAGGTCTGGCTGGACGGCGCGCTGCTGTTCGACCGCACGATAGCGAGCGGGCGCTGGCGCACGGACTTCGAGTTAGGCTACGTGCCTAACGGGTCGGGAGGGCGCTAACATGAGAGCAAGGATTTCGATAGGCGCGGCCGCGCTGTGTGTACTCTGCGTTTGCGCAGCACAGGCTCAGGTGGTCGCCATCACGGGGGCGCGTCTGCATCCGGTGAGCGGCCCGATGATCGAAAACGGTACCGTTGTCTTTGAGAATGGCCGCATCACGCAAGTAGGAGTGGGCCTTCCCTGCCCGGCAGGCGCCGAGTGTATCAACGCGCAGGGGCGCTGGGTGACGCCGGGGATCTTTAACGCGTTGACAACGTTAGGCGTGAACGAGGTCGGTCAGGTGCAAGCGACCCAGGACGCCCGGGCTGGTGGAGAGCGCGGCGTCGCAGCAGCCTTCGAGTCATGGTTAGGCATCAATCCGGTGTCTCCCCATTTGCAGGTCACACGCAACGACGGCGTCATCGTCGCCGGTGTTATCCCTGGCGGGAATTTCGTCTCTGGGCAAGCCGCGGTCGTCGATCTGTCCAACGGCGTCCTGTCGGATATGCTGATACGCGCGCCGGCTGCCATGATCGCTGACATGGCGAGCACGGGTCAGAATCGTGGTCAGGCACGCGGGGAGGTCATTGGCCGGATGGATGCGCTGCTCAGTGACGCGCGCAACTACAGGCCGGGGCGCACGGACGTGGAAAGGAATTCTACGCGCCCGAGTGCCGCGACATCGCGTGACCTCCAAGCGTTAGGTTTAGTGCTCTCGCGTCGAATCCCACTGGTTCTCGAGGCGGATCGCGCCAGCGACATCGACGCCGCGATGTTGCTGGCAAGGAAACACAACATTCAGCTGATCATTTCGGGCGCTGCTGAAGGGTGGCAGGTCGCTGAGCGATTGGCACGCGACAACGTCCCAGTGATCGTGGGGTCGCTGAACAATGCCCCGAACAGCTTCAGCTCGTTAGGCGCACGTCAGGACAACGCGGCCTTATTGCGCCGTGCTGGCGTGCGTGTCATCGTGGCCGGCGGCGCCGACGCCTTCAATGCGCGCAATGTGAAGTATGAGGCGGGCGTCGCCGTCTCCTTCGGCTTGCCGTGGGCAGACGGTCTGCGCGCGATTACGCTGGAGCCAGCGCGGGCGTTTGGTGTCGATGGTCGTGTCGGATCGCTCGAACGCGGGAAAGACGCCACGCTCGTGGTGTGGAACGGAGATCCGCTGGAGCTCATGACGCGGCCGACACACGTCTTTGTGCGTGGGCGGAATGTCCTACAGCCGTCGCGCCAGGATGAGTTGATGCGGCGCTACCTAACGTTGCCGCCCAACTACAGACCCTAGGAACGAGCTCTTAGCTCTTAGCTCTTAACGAACCCTATGGCCTAAGAGCTAAGAGCTAACGACTCGCTGTGCCCGGTTCTTTCTTTTCCTTCTCGTCGTCGTTCATTCTGGCTTCAAGTGCCGCGACTTCTAGCTCGCGTGCATCGAGCGCATCATAAAGCCGCTGCAGCGTGGCCGCGTCCACATCCTGTCCCGCTTTCTTGGCGCGATATACGGCGTAGCCTAACGCTTCCGCTGACTTGTCGGCGAGCTGGCGCGCGCGAAAGGCTTCCAGGCGCAGTTTCCCTTCGTCGAGCGCTCCTGCTGCTGCGCGGCCGGCGCGATCGAGTTCGGTCTTCAGCTTATTGAGAATGGACATACAGGTCTAAGGTCTGGGGTCTACCGTCTAAGGAAAAGCGTACGGGCGGGCAGCACCAGAGTGCCACCCGCCCGCCTTTCAATTTTGATACAGCCGAACTGAAACTTACGACGCCGCTTCGATCGGGTACACGCTGACGCGATACCGTGCGCGGCTCTTGTGCTCAAACTTCACAACGCCGTCAATCAACGAGTAGATCGTATAGTCAGTGCCGAGCCCGACGTTGCGGCCAGGGTGCCACTTCGTGCCGCACTGGCGCAGGATGATGTTCCCCGCGCGCACAGACTCGCCGCCGTACTTCTTTATTCCGCGGTACTTCGGATTGCTGTCGCGTCCGTTCCGCGAAGAACCAACGCCTTTTTTATGAGCCATATCGGTAACCCAGCTTAGCCGAGCTTGATGTCTTTGATGCGAACTTCGGTGAACGCCTGGCGGTGACCGGCCTTGCGCGAGTAGTTCTTGCGGCGCTTGAACTTGAAGACGATGATCTTGTCGCTCTTGCCGTGCTTGACGATCTCGCCGGTGACCTTGGCACCTGACAGGATCGGGTCCCCAGTCTTCACCGACTTTCCGTCAGACCCCAGCAGCACGTCTTTGAATTCGATTTTCGCGCCAGCATCGCCGGGGAGCGTCGCAACGCGGAGCGTGGCGCCAGGCTCGACCCGATATTGTTTGCCGCCGGTGCGGATAATGGCGTAAGTCATTCAGACGACCGAAGTTCTACGAGAGCCAAGAAAAGTAGATGACCGCGTTGGTAGGGTCAACTCGGGGAGCACAATTATCCCCTCCAACCTGCTAGATTCCACCTCTCTTCCGGAGAGCTATGAGCGAACCGTTCGAATTCGAAGACGGCGGGCGGAAGTACCGCTGTCACGTCCGCCGCCCGTCCGCAGGAAACAGCGACTCCTGGTGGTGGTTCGAGGTGTCGGGGGATCAGCAGGCCTATGGCGCCTTTCGTGCCGCCACGAGTGACACCCGCGCATCCGTAAAGGAGCGCGTGGTGAATTTTTACTCGCATCGCCTCGCTCGCCTTGCCGAACCGCCGCAGCCGCGTCATCGCGGCCGTCCACCTGGCAGCGGCGCGCCGAAGCCAGCGGTCACCGCTGAGACCGAGATCGCGTCTTAGGGCATCAGCATAATGCGTCCGTCTCCTGCGCTGCCTAACGAGTGCGCGCGAGACGGTACAGTCTAACTTCCGGAACGGCCTCTTCGGGATCGAGGTAGCTTCCGAGCACATAATCGCGTCCCACCTCGAGAATCCGGAGATGCGTGGGGACGCGCGACTCCGCGACTGCCGTCCCACTGCGATCGAAGATTGACCAGCGCACCAAGGGAGTTTGCGGGCGCGGATAGTCCTGCACCCAGAGCAGGTCTTCGCGGTCCACCACCATCGCGGCATAGGCGGGTACTGTTTTCGGCAGCGTGATCTGCGCGTAGCTGCTCGCAACTCGCGCACGGATGCTATCACCCCGACCCGCCGTCTCCTGATCGATGGAGTAGTCGATATCGGCCTGTGTTACAGCGAGGTTCACGTTAGGCTTGCTGATCGTCGCGACCCTCCGACCAGTGAAGTCGAAGGCCGCTATTTCGTAACGGTCCGCGGTACCGATGTACACGCGATCGCCGCCAATGGCAATCGCTGGCTCCTTGCCCAGCGGAAGCGGTCGTGTCCCGCGAAATTGGCCTTTCACGACCAGGCCAAATCGTTCGGATCCAGGGAAATCGCCGATCACTCGCCTCACGCTGGAGTCGGGCCCACTGATCCAGAATGGCACCAGCGCACGAAATGTCCCACCCTTCATGCTGTTCTGCAGCTCCCAGCCGTAGTGCGCGAAGACGCGGTTGCTGTTGCACACGCTCGCGTATGGGACCGACGCCGCTTGTGGTGAACCAAAGCGGTACGTCCGCTCGTAGCGACCGTCGCGTGTGAATACCGCGACGCGATGTCCGTTCTGCACATCCATCGTGAATAGCGAGTCGCCGCAACGAAGTAGGAAGCGCAGGTAGGTGATTTCACCAGGACCAGAGCCCTTGCGGGCGAAGTCTCGCAGATGCTTACCGTCGGTGCCAAAGAGCCGTAGCGCGTACGCGCTGCGATCGCCGACCAGGATGTTGCCGTTAGGAAGGCGCGTTGCACCGACGACGGCGGCGAAGGCTGTGGAATCGCTCTCGCTGTTCCCGAGGACCAGAAGCGGCTTCGCATCCAGCACCCACGAGCGCGTGGGCTGCGCGCCGAGAACGCCTAACGCGAATAGGTAGACAAACAGGGTGGACAGCTTCACAACACCCTCCAGCGCCGACGGAATGTGAAGTAGGATCACGTCTACATTAGTCTACTCTCCGCGTCGACATGACGCTGGTCGAGGCGATCGATAACAACGAAGAAGGGATCGAATACGAGGAAGACGATGATTTCGCCGGCGGCGGGGACCTCATTGCGATGCCTAACGGCGCAGCTGCAAAACATCACCACGAATCGGAATGGCGCTGACGGTATCGAGCTCGACGAAAACAGCACCGGTAACCTGGATGTTACTGTGAAAAAGGGCGTGTCAAACACCAACGCGGGCGCTGGTGTGATGGCCGATCAGAGCTCGGCGGGAACTGGTGCGCTTCAGCTCGTAACGTTTACCGCAAACGGCAACGGTGCCGGACCGATCGTTGCCAACGCCGGTGTGACAGTAACCCAAGTGCCGTAAGACGCTGCAGCAAGCGCCTAACGTGCCGAGCGCAGCGATTGCGGGCGGCTCGAATAGTGCGATGTCAGACGACGTGCAAGCAGACAGAGGAGGCTGCAAATGTCGTACGGCGAAACGAGACCGAATGACTCCGTAGACCAGCTGAACTCGCTGTTGCGTGGCGAGATTTCCGCACAAGAGACGTACACGCAAGCCATCGAGCGGCTCGGAATCGAAGGGCGCGACGAAGCGGAAGTGCTGCGCCAGATCGCCCGCGAGCACACCGGTGCCGTCGTGCGCCTGCGTGATGCTGTGGTACGGGCCGGCGGTAAGCCCGATGAGACGTCAGGCGTCTGGGGGGCTTTTGCGAGGGCTGTTGAGGGAACGGCAAAAGCGTTTGGAGACAAGGCCGCGATCAAGGCCCTCAAGGAAGGTGAGGAGCACGGCCTGAAGGACTACAAGGAAGCCGTGGACGACGTGGACTCTGGCGCGCGACAGATCATCGTCGCGGACCTGATTCCGGCGCAGGAGCGCCACATTCAGCAGCTAGCCGTATTGCTTGCTGCGGAGCGCTGACGCTTCCTTGGTGCACGCAGGCGAAGACGATCTTCGCCTGCGCTGCCCTTATTTATGAGCGCGCGCGCGGCCGCGTCGTCGCGGCCGTTCGCCTAACGACGCCATCAGCGCCTTCAGCGCATCGACATCGGGAGGCTTGATCAAATGGTAGTCGAACCCCGCCTCGAGTGATCGCCGTTTGTCTTCGTCGGACCCCCATCCTGAAAGCGCTATCAGCGCGATTTCCTGATTGCCATACTGCTCACGGATTCGGCGCGCGAGCTCGTAGCCGTCGAGTCCCGGCATGCCGAGATCAACCAGTGCAACGTTGGGCTTGAATTCGTCGGTGATGTCGAGGGCGGACACGCCGCCGTACGTCACGAACACTTCGGCGCCCAGAAACGTGAGCATCGTGCCGAGGCTGTCAGCAGCGTCGCGATCGTCATCGACCACGAGCACGCGCTGCGAGGCGAGCGAAGCGCTGTGCGCGCGAGTTATCTCCGGCGCGACGCGGCTGGCCGTTTGCGCGAGGGGGAGCCGTACGACGAGTTCGCTGCCGCGTCCTATACCAGGACTCCTCGCTTCCACCGTTCCGCCGTGCATCTGCACCAGGCTTCGCACGAGCGTTAGGCCGATCCCGAGACCTCCCTGCGCGCGCGGCAGTGAGCTTTCAACCTGCGTGAACATTTCGAACACGCGCTGCAGCATCTCCGGCGGAATGCCGATTCCGCTGTCGCGAACGGCAACGACGGCCTCGCTCTCCTCTCGTCGCGCGCTCAGCCAGATCGTCGTGCGCGCTTCGGAGTATTTGGACGCGTTGTTGAGCAGATTCGCGAAGACCTGCGCGAGCCTAACGGGATCGGCTTCGAGCGTCAGCTGCTCGGGTGGAATTGCGATGACGAGGTCCTGACCCGCCGCATCGATCCCCGGTTTGCTCGCTTCGACAGCGCTACCGATAACGGCCGCGAGCTCGATCTGCTCTCGGCGCAGCTCGATCTTCCCTCGCGTTATGCGCGACATCTCCATCAAGTCGTCAACCAGGCGGACCAAATGGTTGACCTGACGCTCGAGGATGTCGCGGACACGCTCGACGGCGGAGTCCCGCGGGCCTGTAACACGTAGGATGTGCAGCGAATTACGGATTGGAGCGAGTGGATTGCGCAGTTCGTGCGCAAGGGTAGCCAAGAACTCGTCCTTGCGGCGGTCCGCTTCGCGGAGCGCTGCTTCGGCGCGCGCGCGCTCGGTGATATCGCGGGCGACTTTTGACGCACCGACGATGCGATTTGAGCCATCGCGAATCGGGGATATTGTCAGAGAAACGTTGATCAGCTCGCCGCTTTTCGTCCTCCGGACGGTCTCGTACGCTGTGACTCGATCGCCTCGTCCGATGCGATCGAGAATCATCTGCTCGTCGCTGAGGCGGTCGGGCGGAATGAGGAGCGTAATCGATCGCCCGATGGCTTCATCTCTCGTGTAACCGAAAATGCGCTCGGCACCTGTATTCCAAGAGATGATCGTGCCGTCAAGGCGCTTACTAATGATCGCATCGTCTGATGACTCAACGACCGCGGCGAGAAGCGCTTGTGCTTGAAGCCGGTCCCGTTGGTCGTATTGACGCTCACGCGAGCGCACTGCGGCACGTACTGCGCTGACCACTGTCGCCACGCGCGCTGGACGATCCACGAGCGTCACGTTGCCAATGCTCAGCAGTTCATCCTCGGGGATTCCCGATTCGGATGGAGATCGCGTGAGGACGAGCACCGGCAGGTCCGACCACGGCGGCTGACTCTTTAACAGCTGACCCAAGGCGTCGCGACCGTCTTCATCGAGTGCTTCATCTGTAGCGAGAACTACCCCCACTCCCACTTCCGCTTCCCGCAGCAGCGACGGAATGTCTGGACAGATGTGCGACGTGATCCCGGCGTCAGTAAGAATCTTTTGCGTACGGTCGGCATTAGAATCGGTCGATGCGAACACGAGCACGCGGCGGAGCTCGCTAGGTAGTAACTCCGTGTCCCCCAATGCGTCAGCCGCCGTGAAGTGCATCGCGGCTCCGTCGCGCGCGGTAGTCACTTTGGGGTCCACGATAACGAGTCGGCAGGCGGTGAGGTAAAACGCGGCGTCGTTGTTGAGTGCGTCTTATCGCGAGTATCGGGCCACACTTCGGGACGCCAACCGACCGTTCTATAGGCTCGGCCCCGTCGCCTCGCGGCGATCATATGACACAATGTTTGCCCATTCACTGGCGTCGGATCGAGCAACAACGGCGACCACCGGCTCATCGTCGCTCACGTTGAATACTTCGTGCGGGACGCCAGGCGCGATGAAGATGAAGTCCCCCGCGGCGTTTTCGAGAGTGTGCCGGCAGCCCTCACCGAACTCATGACGCACACGGCCGGAGAGGATATACAGCATCACTTCGAAGTCGACATGGATATGCGCGTAGGCAACGCCGCCCGGCGGAATCGTCGCGACGTTCATCGAGAGCTTCTGCGCGGGGACGTTTTTCGCGGAGAGGCCGACTTGGTAATGGATGTTATTCCAGTCGCGCACGTTGCCCGTCCGCCTAACGGTCCAGATGCCGTCGTGCGCTTCAACATAGGAAGCGAGATGGACCATGTGAGAGCCGGAGATCGGAGTAGCTCGTTAGGTGCCGCGCTAGCGTTGCCGTTCGTTGACGCTAGCGCGACGGGGTTTGTGGGGCATAGATCGTCTCTTCCACCCAGTGCAGCAGCGCGGCATCGAGGTCGGCGAGCTCCTGCCCTAGCAGATGCTCCATCACCGGTCGCCGCGACCCTTCGTTCATGAGATGCCACATAGGCGGGACTGCGAGCTGGCCGCGGCGCTCATTCGCGGGCACGCCTTCGTACGCGACGAAGTGGAAGACGCGGCCCCGATGGGTTAGGCGGCGCTGCTCGACCTTATGTGGACTCATGTTCAGGACTCGCTTGGAAGCGATGAAGCGCGCGTAGGAGCGGTGGGGCTGCGCGCTGTGGTGCCACCGGCTGCGACGGGGAGGTCGCTGGCGAAATGTAGTCGACTGCAGCGCAGGTATCCTCTAGGCTACGGCATACTGCTCCGTCACATCGCGACCGGCCCCTTTCACCACGAGCTTGAATTCGTCCGGCCGGAGGAGTGGGTCATCGCGCAGCTCCAGCTTTCCGCCGGCGAGCTTCTCCAACTTCTTCACGAAGTCCTTCTCCTGCTCCAGGACGTAGTACGCGACGTCCGGATGCACCTTCACCACCAGGGCGTCTCGCTTCCCCTGAACGGCGACACGCTTGATGGAGCGCTCAACGCGCCTAACGATTGTCTCGGGCGTGAAAATGCGTCCGGTGCCGTGACACGTGGGACACGGCTCGGTCATGCTCTGCAGGTGACTCTGGCGCACGCGCTGCCGAGTCATTTCCACTAAACCGAGATCGCTCACCGCGAACGCTTTTGTTCGCGCCCGATCGCGCGCGAGATGGGTGCGCAGCTCGTTCAACACTTTGTCGCGATTCCCCTTCTGCTCCATGTCGATGAAATCGCAAACAATGATGCCGCCGACATCGCGCATGCGGATCTGCCGAGCGACCTCACGCGCCGCCTCCATGTTCGTGCGCACGATCGTCGCCTCAGCGTCCTTCTTCCCGGTGTAGCGCCCTGAGTTCACGTCGACCGAAACCAGAGCTTCGGTCGGTTCGATGATCAAATAGCCACCCGACGGGAGATCGCAGCGCCGTTTGAAGAGGTCTCTTATTTCCGTCTCAATATCGAACTTGTCGAAGAGCGGAACGCTTTCGTCGTACAGCGTGACGCGCTCGATCAGTTCAGGAGCTACGCCTTTCAGATACTCCGCAATCTCGTTATGCAGCTGCTTGGAATCGACGATCACGCGCTCGACCTTGGCGCTGAGGACATCGCGCATGATGCCGCGCGTGAGGCTCGTCTCCCGGTGCAGGGCCGCGGGCGCTTTCACGTGCTTCTGCTTTTTCGTGATGCGCTTCCACTGCGTCATCAGCGTGTCGAGCTCGCGTTTGAAGTTGTCGGGGGTCGCGTCCTCGCTCACGGTGCGAACAATGACTCCGCCCTCCTGATCTGTGATGAGCCCTTGCACCTGCTCGCGCAGCCTCGCGCGTTGGGCGCGATCGCCGATCTTGCGACTGACGCCGACTTTGGAAGCGAACGGCATGTACACGAGGAAGCGGCCGGCAAGTGACACCTGTGCCGTGACGCGGGGGCCCTTCGTGGAGATCGATTCCTTGGTGACTTGCACAGCGATCTCTTGCCCCTTCTTCACCACGTCCTGGATTGCTGGAACATCGGCCCGCTTGCGACGTCCGCCGCGGCGCGGCTTGTCGGCGTCCTCGTCAGGCACATCAGCAGCAGCGTCATCGTCAGCGTCTGCCGACTCGTCAGGCGCGACGAGGTCGGAGGCATGAAGGAACGCGCTTTTTTCGGTGCCGATGTTGACGAACGCCGCCTGAATGCCGGGATGCACTGCGTCCACGCGTCCCAGAAAAACATCACCGACCATGCGCCGCGCGTCCGGCCGGTCGGTCAGCAGCTCAACGAGTTGTTCGTCCTCGAGAATGGCTACCCGCGTCTCGCGGGGTGATGCGTTGATGAGTATGTCGCGCTTCATTGATATCCGCGGGTGGTCCGCGGCGTCGCGACTCGACGCTGTGGGGCCTGCGGTCGGGAAATGGGGTAGCCACGCGCCGGCGAGCTCGGCTCGACGTGCGCAGCATTGGGAAACGGGCCATGCGCGCCCAAGCGATCGTCCACGAAAAACCCGCTCGCGCCGCGGCGGAGAGCCAGACGCCTAACGGGGCGTCCGGGCGCACTACGCGCCAGCCGGCGGAGATGGGTCGGGTTGCCGTGCGATCCAGAGGGGGAATTGAGCGCCGTCGCCAAGCGACGGGTGGCCGTGCGCAGTCCGGATCCTTCGTCGGAGAAGGCCGAATCGCGGAAGGAAGCGTCGCTGCGTGAGTCGCACGCAGGCGCTTCCGAGTTGAAAACGTGAAGAGGCGCGCCAATAGGCCGACGCGCTGGCGGAGCCAGGCGCGCATTACGATGCGCCTGGCATGCGGACCAGCAACCAGAGTGTAGCGACCAGGAAAACGAGGCCTGCCTTCCACTCCCCGTGCCGTACGTACAACGATGGGCTGAAGTTCGTGCTCGTGCCTAACGCGTCGTTACGCCACGGCGTCAGGCGCGGGACAAACGCAGGGACGTTCGCGGCGTATTGCTCGTATGCCGCCGGAAAACGGTTCTCAATGTTCGCGCGCTCGCGCGCGATCGTCGGCGCGTAGATCAGCAGGAAGAAAGCAAAGACGCCCGCGAGAACGAGCCAATGCGCCACGAGCGCGAAGCCCACCGCTATCAAGAAGCTGCCGACATAGAGCGGATTGCGAGTGAACGCGTACGGGCCGGACGTTGCCAACCGATCGTTCTTCATGATGTGGCCCGATGCCCAGGCCCTAACGAGGACGCCAACCAGCGCGATTGGAATTCCCAGCGCTAGCGAGCGCGGCGTCGGTCGCACCAGCATGAGATACAAACCAGCGAGCACGAAGCCCAGGGGAAGACGCAGTTGCTTCGCGAGAAGCGACCAGTTCACGCCGCGAGCTCCTTCACCAGCTCGCGCGCGATGACAAGCCGCTGGATTTCGCTCGTCCCTTCACCGATCTCGCAGATCTTCGCGTCGCGCATCATGCGCTCGACGGGATACTCCTTGGTGTAACCGTAGCCGCCGTGAACCTGAATGGCCGTAATCGTCGCGCGCATCGCCAGTTCGGAAGCGTACAATTTCGCCATCGCCGCGGCTTTGGTGACCGACTTTCCTTGCTGCGCCAACCACGCGGCATGGAACACGAGGTGCTTGGCTGCCTCGATCTCGGTCGCCATGTCAGCCAGTTGAAACTGCACGCCCTGGAAGCTGTAGATCGGCTGGCCGAACTGCTTGCGGAGATTGGCGTACTTCATGGCCTCTTCGAATGCGCCTTCCGCGATTCCTAACGAGAGTGCGCCGATGCCAATGCGGCCGGCGTCGAGTGTGCGCATGAAGTTCTTGAACCCTTCCCCTTCGGCGCCAAGGAGCTGCTCGGCGGGGACTTCCACGTCCTCCATGATCAGTTCGCGCGTGTCCGACGCACGCCAGCCAAGCTTGTCTTCCTTCTTTCCCGAGCGAAATCCGTGCATGGCGGGGAGCGATGGGTCCGTGCCAATGCCAAAGGGAGCTGCCTTTGCCAGGTCGTCGTTACGCTTGGTGAGTATGAATGAGCTGATGCCGTCTGTGCCGGCACCAGGAGTCGTCACGGCGGTGACCACAAATATTTCACCCACGCCTCCGTGCGTGATGAAGCGCTTGGAGCCGTTGAGGACGTAGCACCCGCCCCGCCTAACGGCGGTCGTGCGGGTCCCCGCGGCGTCACTCCCGGCCCCTTCCTCCGTTAGGCCGAAGCCGCCCATGACTTTCCCACTCGCGAGGAGGGGGACGTAGCGGCGTTTCTGCTCTTCGGTGCCGAAGCGAACGATGGGCAACGTGCCGAGGGTGGTGTGCGCGGAGATGGTGAGACCATGCGAGGCATCAACTTTGGCCAGCTCGTGGATCACAATCATGTAGCTGAGCAGGTCATGTCCCGAACCGCCGTAACTCTCGGGCCACGGGACACCTAGGAGACCGAGCTCGCCCATTTTCTTGATGGATTCCCAGGGGAATTCCGCCGACGCATCGTACTTGGCGGCGATAGGAGCGACCGCATCGCGCGCGAACGTGCGCACCATCTCGCGCACGGCCAGGTGATGCTCGGTGAAGTAAAGCGTGTCGTCCATGACGGCGGTTAGACCTTGAGAGGAGCGTCCGCCAATGATTGGTCGCGGCGCGCTCGGCGTCCCGTGGCGGCGATCACCTTATAGGATCGACCTATTCCGGGGACGCGTACCGAAATATCGCCGCAGCGACGGTGGTTGGGCAACGACCTCGATCGGTCCTAACTCCCGCTGCCGTGCGGAGTTCCCCAAGACCTTCCAGCGCAGATTCTCGCAGAAGTGAACTGCGATTTAGGCAAATTTTTTCT
>JBQTIF010000067.1:0-14619 GCA_052388395.1 Gemmatimonadaceae bacterium
GGTGGCAGTCCGGGTGGTACGATCGCCACACGCGTCGCGTGCGCGATCTCTCGTGCGGCCCGCACCGGATCTATCTCGCCATCGAGATTCGGCGCGTGGCGTGCCGACGCTGTCGCTCGGTGAAGCAAGAGCAGCTGGACTTCCTCGCCGACCATCCGTTCTACACCAAGCGCTTCGCCTTTTGGGTGGGACGCCGAAGCCGGGCGGCAACGATTCAGGATGTGGCGCGGGAAGCGCACCTGCTCGGCGATCCGTGCATAAAGCCCCGTCTAGCCGAGCCGCAGATCCGTCACGCCGGTCGCCAGGTAGATCGCCCGTGCGCCAAACGCAATCATCTCGTGCGCGCGAGCAATGTGCGGAGCACGATCTCCATCGCTGCATCGAGCCCGGTAAACTCAGCGGCCGGACCAGTAGCCCAGCGCAGCTTGAGCGTCACACCCACTGGTGGCGTTAGGCCCGCGCTACGTGCCCGGGCAGTTGCACCAGCGTGAATTTGCTCGCCGCTCCGCGCTCAGGCGCCGCCAGCGCCCGAATGACGTCTGCGGGATGCCATGCTCACGACAAAACGCCGCCGGCCCAATCCCGCTCGCGGCGAAAGCCTGCAGCAATTGCGCCTTCCGCTCCCTAGTCCACCGCCGGCGGCGGCTCACGCTAGGAGGCACTTCAATTTCTTGAGACATGCCCCCCAACCTAACGCCGCTCAACCCCCCAATCATCACGTGACAACTGAACGCTTACGATCAAGGAGCGCAGGCTAGTGGAGCTGCACTCATTCGATCGGCTCGAGGCCATTGCCGGAAACGGATCGCTCGGCCTGGAGCTTCTGGATCAATTGCCTAACGTGGATGCCGTGCTCATGCCGACGGGCGGCGGTGGGCTGATCTCAGGCACAGCGGTCGCGATCAAGGAGTCGCGTCCATCGGTGAAAATCATCGGCGTCCAGCCCGAGATCTCGAACGCGATTGCTCTTTCATTGCGACACGGAACGATCGTCAGCCTGGAAGCGAGCGAGACGATCGCGGACGGACTGCGCGCGAGTCCCAAAGCGATCACCCTTGCGCACATCCGGAAATACGTGGACGAGATCGTGCTGGTCTCGGAGGCCGCGATCAGACGAGCGGTGCTCTTTCTCTTTGAACGTTGCCGATTGGTGGTCGAGCCATCCGGTGCTGTGGGCGTCGCCGCGCTGCTCGAAGGTGTGTTCCCGGTCAGTGGGAAAACCGTTGCGGTGCTCACCGGCGGCAACATTTCGCTCGACGCGTTACAAGCGCTGTCGCTCACTCGGTGAACTCCGGTCGAGCGTGCCGAACACCGAAGGTGGATCGCGTTCGATAGCGCGAGACGTACTGGACTGGCTCGCTGAACCGGAGAGCCCTGTGAGCTCGCGATTATCGCATCCGCGGCGGCGTTGCGTCGACGGCCTACCGTGCCAACGATGCGCCGCCGCTCTGGATAACGTTGGCATAATACCGGCCGCTCGCCTTGATGGTGCGCGCCTGCGTCTCGAAGTCCACGTGTATCAGGCCGAAGCGTTTGGAATAACCATGGCTCCACTCGTAATTGTCGAGCAACGACCACGCGTAATAGCCGCGCAAGTTCACGCCCTGCCGCATAGCATCGTGCGCGGCTCGCAGGTGATCGCGGTGGTACGCGATGCGCAGCGGGTCGTCGACACGACCGTCGATGGCCTTCGGCGGGTCGTAGAAAGCCGCGCCATTTTCGGTAACGTAGAGTGGTATCGCGCCATAACGCTCGTTGAGCCAGAGCAGGACACGCGTGAGTGCCGGGGCGAACACTTCCCATCCGGTCTCCGTGTATGCGTGTGCCGCTTGGGGCACGCCGCTCGCGCGCGTCGGGAGTACGAGCGGATCGTCTCGCGATACGCTGCGCGTGTAATAGTTGACACCTATGAAGTCGAGCGGTTGGCGTATCAGCGACATGTCTTCAGTAGGCCAGTCCGCCCACGCGTCGCCAAAAATCTCGCGCATTTGCTCTGGATAGCGTCCGAGACAGAGCGCGTCGAGGTATTGGCGATTCATGTACGCATCGGCCCTGCACGTTGCCGCGCGATCCGCCTCGGAGTCCGACGCCGCGTACTTCGGCTCGAGGTTCACGACAATGCCGATCCCTCGTCCATCGTCGCGCCGCGCACCAGCCTGCTCCGCCCGGTACGCTTGTACTGCCGCACCGTGTGCGCGCAGGAGGTTGTGCGTAACTATCGGCGCTTCGAAGAGGTTGCGGTGGCCAGGCGCAAGTCCGCCGAGCAGGTAGCCACCATCCGCGACGACCCATGGCTCGTTCAGCGTAACCCACATGGGTACGCGATCACCGAGCGCGCGGTACAATACCGTCGCGTAGTCGGCGAACCATTCGGCGGCGTCGCGGTTGAGCCACCCCCCTCGATAATCAAGCGCGGCCGGCAGATCCCAATGATAGAGCGTAGCGTTAGGCGTTATGCCGTTCTCGAGCAGCGTGTCGACCAAGCGACGGTAAAAGTCGATCCCGCGCTCATTCACAGATCCGCGTCCCTCAGGCAACACCCGGCTCCACGAAATGCTAAAGCGATACGAGGTCAGGCCGAGCTCGCGCATGAGTGCCACGTCCGTGGCGTAGCGCCGGTAGTGATCGCAGGCGATGTCGCCGGTCGCGCCGTCACTCGTTCGGCCGGGCGAATGGGAGAAGTGGTGCCAGATACTCGGCCCGGCGCCATCAGCGAGCGGCGAGCCCTCAACCTGATACGCGGAGGTCGCGGCACCCCAGAGGAAATTCTCCGGGAACCGATAGACGTCAGTCATCGCAACGAGGAATTATGGCCCGGGTGAGGCTTGAAGGAGTTCGCAAATTATATCAAGACGGACGCGAGCACGTCGCCGTTCACGGCATCGACCTCGACATCGACGACGGCGAGTTCGTGGTGCTCGTTGGCCCGTCAGGGTGCGGCAAGAGTACGACGCTGCGCATGATCGCGGGGCTCGAATCGATCACAGCTGGGACGCTCACGATCGGGGACAGCGTCATGAACGACGTGCCCCCGAAGGCACGCGACGTGGCCATGGTATTCCAGAACTACGCGCTGTATCCGCACATGACCGTGCGGGAGAACTTGGCCTTCGCACTCAAGCTACGCCGGACCGCGCGCGCTGAAATCGACGAGCGGGTCCGGCGCGCGGCGATGACCCTCGAGCTGAGCGAAGTACTCGACCGGCGCCCGGCCCAGCTCTCGGGCGGACAGCGCCAGCGCGTTGCGCTTGGTCGCGCGATCGTGCGCGACCCGCAAGCCTTTTTGTTCGACGAGCCGCTCTCGAACCTCGACGCCAAGCTGCGCGTCCAGATGCGTCGCGAGATCGCGCGTCTGCACCACACGCTCGCTGCAACGATGATCTACGTGACGCACGATCAAGTCGAAGCGATGACGTTAGGCGATCGGATCGTTGTCATGGACCGCGGGCATGTGCAGCAAGCCGACACGCCGCTTGCGGTCTACAGGCAGCCGGCCAACCGGTTCGTGGCAGGCTTCATCGGGAGTCCAGCGATGAACTTTGTCGAGGGGGAAGTCGTCCGTGCAGAGCGCCTGTGCTTCACTGCTTCGGACGGCGCCTTCGCTCTCGCGATTCCCGATGCACTCATTGAGGTCGTCGCTCCGCTCGCAGGCCGAGCGCTCGTGTTGGGGATCCGCCCGGAGGACATAGCGCTTCGCGGTACGCTTCCGACCGATGTTCCCACGGCCTCGTTAGGCTTGCGCCTGGCTCTGGTGGAACCGATGGGAAACGAGACGTTTCTTTACGGCCGCGCCGGCCCGCACGATCTCACCGCGCGGATCCTCCCGCACGCGCTGCCTCCGCTGGGCGAGCAAGTCGAGGTCGCGGTGGACCTGAGGAAGGTCCATTGGTTCGACCGCACAACAGGCGAGCGTGTGACAACGGAGGTCTCATGATTTGCGCGAGGCGTGTGCGTGGGCATTAGTGTACGCCGGAATGGAATGGACCACAGATTATTGGCGCCACAGGTCGACCAAGAGGAGCCCTATGACATCGAGCGTTCGTCTGCGCGTTGCCTTCGCGTGGGTGCTGTGTTGGTTTCATTCGGCCGCGCTGTCCGCGTCATTCATATCTGCGCAGGCTCAGGCTTCTGCTCAGCCCGGGCCAGACCGTGCATGGTACGCTGACTCCCAGCCGGACGGCGTTTCAGCACCGCGCTATGCAGGAGCTGCGCGCACGTCCCGCTTCATCTCAATGCGAGATGGAGTGCGGCTGGCGGTGGACATCTACCTCCCCGTGGGACTTGAGCCAACCACGCGCCTGCCGACGATCCTGGAGCAAACGCGCTACCACCGGTCGCTAGAACCACGCCCCGAATTCCAGGAGGCGTTAGGCAAGCCGCCGAAGAAGTTCGTCGAATTCGTTACGCGCGGTTACGCCTATGTGGTGGTGGACGTGCGCGGCACCGGCGCCTCGTTCGGCAGCAGGCGAATGGAGCTTATGCCGGACGAAGTGCGCGACGGCAAGGACGTCGTCGACTGGATCATTGCGCAGCCCTGGTCCGACGGCAAAGTCGGCGCGACGGGCGTTTCCTATGTCGGCACCACCGCGGAGTTGCTCCTGGTAAACACGCATCCGGCCGTAAAGGCGGTCGCGCCGCAATTCGCGCTCTTTGACAGCTACAGCGACATCGTGTCCCCCGGCGGTGTGAAGATGACGTGGTTTACCAAAGTGTGGGGACAGGTCGTCGGGAACATGGACAAGAACATGTTCAGCGAGCAGGCACGGGAGCGAATACTCGGCATCCGCCCGGTGGATGAAGACGTGGATCGCAAGCTGCTCGGCGAGGCGATCAGCGCACATGCGCCTAACGTTGACGTTCACAAAGAGATTTCCGCGATCACGTTCCGCGACGATCGCGGCCCATCCGGATGGACGTTCGCCGAGATCAGCCCGCACGCCTACTCGCCCAAGCTGAAGGCTCCGGTGCGGCGATCTACAGCTATAGCGGCTGGTACGACGGGGCGTACGCACGCTCGGCGATTGCTCGATTTCTCACGCTGCGCAACGCGGGCAGTCGCCTGGTCCTTGGTCCGTGGTCGCACGGCGGGGCTTTCTATTTTGGGCCCGCGTTAGGGTCGCGCCGGTCGAGTTTCGACCACACGCGCGAATTGCTGCGCTTTTTCGATCATCACCTGAAAGGGATCAGCACCAGCATCGCCAACGAAGCGCCCGTGCACTACTACACGATGGGCGAAGAGCCGTGGCATACGACCAGCACCTGGCCGCCACCGCGAACGCAGGTCCAAACCTGGTGGTTCGGCAGCGACGGCACGCTCGGCAGAACGAAGCCTAACGAGGCGAGTGCGCACGACACGTACAACGTCGATCATGCGGTGGGCACGGGCAGCCAGTCGCGCTGGAACACGCTCGTGGGAGGCGGGGCGGTTGACTACCCCGACCGCGCCGCCGAAGACGGCAAGCTGCTCATGTACACCTCGGCGCCGCTCGACGAAGACCTGGAGGTGACGGGCCACTCGGTGGTGCGCCTCTTCGTCAGCTCGACAGCGGCCGACGGACAGTTTTTTGTGTACCTCGAGGAAGTGGATGACCAGGGCCGCGTGCGCTACGTGACCGAGGGCGGGCTGCGCGCCATCAACCGCAAGGTCACCAACACGGGCGCGCCCTACAGAATGTTCGGGCCGTATCGCACCTTCCTACGGCGCGATGCGCAACCCCTCGTCCCCGGTCAGGTCGCGGAGCTCTCCTTCGATCTGCTGCCGACCTCGAACCTGTTCCGCAAGGGGAGCCGCATTCGCGTGGCGATTGCGGGAGCGGACAAGGATCACTTCGAACCGCTTCCGGGCGCTGCGCCGACTATTCGTGTCTATCGCGGAGGCGTGCGTGCCTCGCGCATAGATTTGTCAGTCATGCCGCGGCAGTAGGTGAACCCCGTTCGGATGACTCCATGCGAACGACCTTGATTGCTGCACTGTTGCTGACGACTGTGAACGCGCCCCGCGCGGACGCCCAGTGGCTCGTTAGGCTGCCTCAGCCTACCGGTGCTGCCGCCGTCGGCACCACGCGCTTCTCGCTCGTGGATTCGACCCGGCGCGAGCCGTTCACCGCGGATTCGAGCGACCACCGCGAGCTTCTCATCCGAGTCTGGTATCCGGCGAAACCGGCGCCCGGCGCTCAGCCCGAACCTTTTTGGGGCAGCGAAACGCAGGAGATCGCGACACGCATGGCGCAGTTCATGCGCCTGCCTAACGGCTCCTTCGACGATCTTGCTCGCGCGCCGTCGCACGCGTACACGGATGCGCCGCTCGCCAACGCGCCGGCACCGTACCCCGTACTCATTTTCTCGCACGGCTACATCCCCGGCCTGATCGCCCAGAACACCGCTCAGATGGAGGAGCTGGCCAGTCACGGCTATGTGGTGTTCAGCATCGGCCATGCGTACGAGACGCTGGTCAATGTCTTCCCCGATGGACGGGTTGTTCCATTCAGTCAGCTCCGGCTCGGGACCTTTGCGCAGGGTGCTGGAAAAACACAGGAGCTTACCGCCAAGTACGGCGCGGCGAGCGACACAGCTGAAAAACAGGCGACGTTGAGACGGATCGTCGCCGAGTGGACCGTCCTGGACGAAAGCCTCCGGATCTGGACCGCCGACACTCGCTTCGTCCTTGACGAGTTGGAACGGCTGAACGCCGGGACACGAAGCAGCATCTTTGCCGCAATGCTGGATCTCAAACGGGTTGGCGTCTTCGGAATGTCTTTCGGCGGCGCGACCGCGGGACAAGTCTGCGCGGTCGATGAGCGTTGCAGGGCGGGAGTCAATTTGGACGGCATGCAGTTCGGTGACCTGATCGAGCGTCCAATGGAGCGGCCGTTCATGTTCATGAACAGTCAAGACGCTGGAGATCTCAACCGGCTCTTTTTCGAGCGCGCGACGGACGCGGCGTATTACGTGACCGTCAAGGGAAGTAAGCACTTCAACTACTCTGATTTCTCTCTTTTTTCCCCTGACTTCCAGAAAGCCGGCATACTGGGTCCCATCGACGGCGAGCGCATGGAGCGGATACTCAGCGATTATGTCCTGGCGTTCTTTGACGCGTACCTCAAGGGAAGGAGTCAACGCTGCTCAAAGGACCTCCGGCGCATTATCCGGAGATCGAATTCAAGTCGCACCACGGTCGCAACCGAAACGAAGGGCGTTTGGAACAGAAGTAACTCGCAGTGCGCTGGTCGCGGTTCGAGAAGGCCGCATCGCCTGACAACTGCCCTATGGAGACGCCATGTCGGACCGGCTCAAGACGGTCACGCACCGCGGATGCTCGATCCTGATCTCTGATTATTCGCACCTCACGGGGCGGAAGGAGTGGGAGGCCCTCCTTGACGCCGAACACAAAATGATGGCGGCACAGCCAGTGGGTTCGGTGCGTTCGCTTTCCATCCTGACTGGCGCGCGCATTTCGCCCGAAGTACTCGACGCGATGAAGACCGTGACCGCAAAGAACAAACCACACATAAAGGCCAGCGCGATCGTCGGCATGAGCGCTGTGCAGCGGCAGGTGTTGATCAAGGCGGTCGAACGTGACGCTGACCGGACGTGGCATGCGTTCGACACGGTCGACGAAGCACTGGATTGGCTTGCTCGTCCCGAGAGCGGCGGTGCCGCCTAACGTTGCGATGGGCGGCGCTGGAGCGCTGTGAAAAGCAAGAACGTCGCTCACGGCGCCTCTGCCCCCCGCTCGTGGAAAGACGCCGCTCGCGTGCTGCGGCGTTCCGGCCAATAGGGCCTTGACTCTCCAGTCGGAGGAGACTGCACTGTCCCGGTCCGCGCGGCGCAATCAAGCCCCGCGCTGACACCGAGCCATCGTCATGAAGAGTCTCTTCCCCGTGATCTGCTGCCAGGACGTCGCGGCGTCCGCGAACTTCTACGCTAAACTCCTCGGACTGCGCGCCGTGTTCGAGAGCGACTGGTACATGCAGCTGCAATCGCCGACCGACGTGAATCTTCAAGTCGGGTTCGTTAGGCGCGACCACCCCAGCGTCCCTGAGAGATTCCAGAAACCGCCCGCAGGAGTCTTCGTGACAATCGAGGTAGAGGACGTCGACGCTATCTACGCTCGGGCGGAAGCGCTCGGGCTGGCGGTTGTCCTCCCGCTACGCGACGAGCCTTGGGGGCAGCGCCATTTCATGACGCTCGCGCCCGACGGGCTTCCGCTCGACATCGTAAAGGTCATTCCTGCCTCAGCGGAGTTCCTCGCCGAGTCCGAAACGACGTAGAATCACGCATGTCCCATCGGGAGAACCTGATGCCCATCGGCCGCTTCGCGAGAAGCTGCCGACTGAGTATCAAGGCGCTCCGGTACTACGACGAAGAAGGGCTTCTCAAGCCTGCGCTTGTGAGCGGCGCGACTGGATATCGCTACTACTCGCAAACCCAGGCCCGGGAAGCAGTGCTCATCGGCATGCTCCGGTCGCTCGGCATTGGCGTTGCCGCGATACGTGAGATCCTCTTTTCCGGCGGCGACCGGCGGCAGGAGCTGCTGCAGCGAGAGATCGGTCGCATCGAGCAAGAAGTGCGCACGCGCCAGCAGGCTCTACGCGCAGTGCAGCGCTTAGCGCAAGAAGGGAGCCTAACGCCGTACGAAGTTGGTCTGCGGGTCGAGCCGCCGGTTACGGTGGGCCGGCGGAGCATGACCACGTCTGCCGAGCGCATCATCCCCGACACGACCGCGCTCATTTATGGCCTTCTCGATGCATTGCGCGAGGCGGGGTGTCCGGAGCTGGATCCGGTGTTGTGTCTGACCGAGGAAGCAGATCGCGATGAGCGTATCACCGTTTGCGCCTGCGCACGCGTCGCCGCTCCGCTGCCGAAGCGCGCAAGCTTCGAAGTGGTTGAGCTGCCGGGGGGTACTTTTGCGTGGCTTACGCATCACGGCGCGTACGAGGAGCTGGGATTGGCGTATCACGCGCTGGTCCAGGAACGCGGCCACGAGCCGCACGGGCCGATGCGTGAGGTCTACTTGAACGATCCAGCGCAGGTGCCGCCGGAGCAGCTCGTCACGGTCGTGTTGTTGCCGATCGCAGGCGCCTAACGAAACGGCGACGTCACAGAAGCACGCCGCGTTGGGAAATCGGCCGCTGGAAATTCACGCGTTAGGCGACCGCGAAGCCCGTGGTCGAAGCGGATCGTGGCGATTATCGTATCGCGCGTCCATCGCCGTCAAAGATGTGCACGCGCGCCGGCACTATCCGCAGGCTGACGGTCTCGCCGACGGTCGGCAATGCGTCGTTCGCCATTGATGCCATGAGCCGCCGTGAACCAACCTCGCAATGGACATGGTTCGACCCGCCAAGTCGTTCGACAAGGACAACCAAGCCGCGCAGTTTGTCGCTCGGCGAATCCGCCGGCTGGGTTTCGCTGGCAACGATGCGCAGATCCTCGGGACGGATGCCGAGCGTCGCCTGACGAGACGACGTGCCGTGGGCCAACGCGTTCCGGTCAAGCGTCACTCGCGCTCCCTCGCTGACAAAGACAGCGCCTCCGTTCTCGTGCACCACGGCGCCCTCGATGAAGTTCATGGGCGGCGTGCCGATGAACCCGGCGACGAAGCGATTGACGGGAGCGCGGTAGAGGTCAATCGGCCGGCCCACCTGTTGAATGTGCCGGTCGGCCAACACGACGATACGGTCGCCTAACGTCATCGCTTCGACCTGGTCGTGCGTGACGTACACGGTGGTTGTCCCGAGGCGGCGCTGCAGGGCGCCGATCTCGATGCGCATCTGCGCGCGGAGGCTGGCGTCCAGATTGGAGAGCGGCTCGTCGAAGAGAAAGACCGACGGCTCGCGCACCATCGCGCGTCCCATGGCGACGCGCTGCCGCTGGCCGCCGGAGAGCGCCCTTGGCTTGCGATCGAGCAGCGCATCGAGACCGAGCACGCCCGCTGCCCACGCGATGCGCCGGTCAATCTCCGCGCGCGCGATCCTCCGGAGGCGTAGGCCTAACGAAAGGTTCTCGCGCACCGTCATGTGCGGATACAAGGCGTAGTCCTGAAAAACCATCGCCACGTCTCGGTCACGTGGCGGAAGCGCGCTAACGTCCCGCTCGCCGATTCGGATCGATCCCGCCGTCACGGTCTCCAGTCCTGCCAGCATGCGCAGGATCGTCGACTTTCCCGAACCCGAGCCGCCCACAAGGACGAGCAGCTCGCCGTCGGCGACCACGAGATTGAAGTCGTCGACGATGACCGCGTCACCGAATCGCTTGCTGACGTGCTCGAAGGAGACGTTAGGCATTGTTAGCCCTTGATCCCCGCGCCGGCCATGCTCTCGATGAAGTGGCGCTGCAGAAAGACGTAGGCGATCACGACCGGTACGACCAACACCATTGCGGCAGCGAGCGAGACGCCGAGCGTGCCGGCGCCGCCGCCGAGCGCAAAGACGGTGAGTAACTGCGGCAGCGTCATCAACGGCTGCTCGCGCACCACGAGCAGCGGCCAGAGCACCTCGTTCCACGACCCCATGAATGTGAAGATCGCTACGATCGCTAGTGCAGGCTTCGCGAGCGGCCAGAAAATCGTGAACAGGATGCGAAGTTCGCTCATCCCGTCCATGCGCGCCGAGTCGATGAGAGACTGCGGAATCTGAAGGAAGAACTGTCGCAGCATGAGAATAGCCGTGGCATTGAACAGATACGGGACGATGAGCGCCGCGTATGTGTCGATCCAACCGAGTTGCACGATCAACGTATACAGCGGAATGAGCGTCAGCTGGCCCGGCACGAGGAGCACAGCCGTTGTCACGGCATTAAGCAGCGGCCGGCCGCGAAAGTCGAGGCGGGCCATGGCGTAGGCCGTCATGGATCCGAGCACCAATACGGCAGCCGTTATGGTCGTCGCAACCAGTGCGCTATTGAAGAGCGCACGACCGAATGGCGCGCGCGCCCACATGGTGCGGTAGTTGTCGAGAGTGGGCTGATCCGGGAGCAACTCGAGCGTGCCCACTTCGAACGGCGGCTTGAGCGTGCTCGACGCCATCCAGAGGAAAGGATAAATGAAGGTGAGCGCCGCGGCGCCAAGCAGCCCGTACAGTGCGATGCGTTGCGCCAACTTCACAGTGCCTCTCCCGATCCCAGCACTCGCCGCTGCATAACGACGACGGCGCCGATCATGACGGCGAGCGCCACCCCGATCGTCGCGGCGTACCCCATCTTCTGATAGGAAAAAGCATTCTGGTACAGATAGAGCACAATCGAGGACGTGCGTCCGAGTGGACCGCCGCCGGTCATCACGTACGGCTCGATGAAGAGTTGAAAGCCGTTGATCGTCGACAGGGTGATGACGAGGATGGTCTGCGGCAAGAGGAGCGGCAGCGTTAGGTGGCGGAAGCGCTGCCAGGCTGTTGCCCCTTCGATCTCGATCGCTTCCTTGCAGCTGCGCGGGATATACTGCAACCCTGCAAGATAGATGATGACGTAGAATCCAACGTTCTTCCACGTCACCATCGCAGCGATCGCCGGCATCGCCGTCGCCGGATCGGTGAGCCACGGCACTGGCTGCAACCCGATGCGCACCAGCAGGCGGTTGATCAGCCCGACGTCAGTTGCGTAGAGATTGCTCCACAGGATGGCAACGACCGCGCCGGAAAGGACGACGGGAAGGAAGAACGCGGCGCGCCAAAAGGCGCGGAAGGCGAGCGGCCGGTTGAGCGCGACGGCGAGTCCCAGGGCAGCGATGATCTGTAGCGGGAGGTGAATGGCGAGAAAGACGAACGTGTTGGCGACCGCGCGCCAGAAGCGTGTGTCCTGTGCCAGAAGCTGCACGTTGTCGAGGCCCGCGAACGACGGCGTCGTCACCAGATCCCAGCGCAAAAAGACGAGCACGATCGCGAAGACGATCGGGTAGGCAGCGAACGCCAAGAGGAACGTCACGTACGGTGCGACCAGCACCCATCCCGAGCGCTCCTCAGCGCGCATCGATGATCTTTCTTGCTTCTGCGGCAGCTCTTGCCAGCGCTTGCCTAACAGGAACGGTGCCGTAGATCGAGGCTGCCTCGTACGCCTCGGAGATCACGTCCAAAATCTCCACCACGTCCGGATCGACATCGATATCGCGCGTACGCTCGACGTACGTCGCGTATGTCGCGAGCGTCGGCCAGCGCGCCAGTGACGTTCGGAACCGCGGGTCGCTGGCCAGTGCGCGCCGGTACGGCAACTGGCTGGCTTCCTCGATCAGCATGCGATCGGCGGCCGGCGACGTGAGATAGGCGACGAAGCGCGCGGCGGCATCAGGGTAACGCGTCGTCGAGAAGATGGCGATACTTCGCAGATCGGCGAACGCGAAACGCTGCTCGGGATCCACGCGGTCGGCCGCGGGCACTGGGACGACGTCGTACCGTAGTCCGGGAACCTTGAGCGCATTGAGCTCCTTGAGGAACCACGGGCCGATGATCTTCATCGCGACCGTGCCGTCGGCGAACGGATCGCGCCCAAGGGCGAAGTTCGACCTCGGAAGCAGCCCCTCGGCGAAGCCGCGGCGCAACAGCTCCAGCGCTTGAACGGCCGCATCGTTCTCGAATATCACGTCGCCGTTGCGCACCAGCGTTCGGCCGCCCGAGCTCGCAAGGTACAACGGATAGAAATCGTAGAAGCGCTCGAACCACGTGGTCTTGAGCGTCGCCCACATTGCCCAGTGGTCTGTGCGCCCGTCGCCATCCTTGTCACGCGCCAGGCGGCGCCACGCGGCGACCAGTTCGCTCTGCGTGCGCGGCGGCTGGATCCCCGCGGCGGACAGGAGGTCGACGTTGTACATCAGCAGCATCGGATTCGTCTTCCAAGGAAATGCGTAGATGCCGCCGTTAGGCAGCCGTAATGAGGTGAGCATCGGCGCGCTTGTCCGCTCCTGCAGGCGCGCCGCGGTCGCTCCGCGATCGTCCAGGCGCACCACTCCCCCTGCCCGCACGAGACGCGCGAGCAGGGCCGAAGAGACATTCGACGAGACGTCAGGCGTGGCCCTGGCGACGATCGCCGCGAGCAGCACTTCCTCCGAGGAGCGACCAGCGGGGAGCGGCTGCACGCGTACCTTCACGTCCTCGTGCTCGGCGTTCCATTGCTCGACCAACCGCATCGCGAGCCGCGTCTCGTCCGGATTGGCAGCCGGCCAGTAGGTCAGCGTGATGGGACTGTCCGGGCTCGGCGTTTCCTGAATCTGGGCGCCTAACGAGTCCACTCGGACCGATAGGCGCTTTCCTTCCGGTCCGACGTACTCGCGCGACTCGGGGAGGCTCGTCAGCGACGCGCCAGGATCGCCGACCAGTCGATAGCGGATGTGCTCCACGGCATCCGGATCGCCCGTTATGCGCTGCAGCGCGAGTAACGACTCGATTGTCGACTCGGCGCCGGCATTGCGATTGATCTTCGTGTGACGCGGCGTCGAGTCTCCATCGATGCCGTCGAACGTGCGGCCAGTCGAGTCATCGTACATGGCGACGCCCGCCGCGTTCGCGCCGAGCAGCCAGCCCGCCGTCAGGCCGGCGAACACGGCATAACGGCGCTCGCCCGTCGCCTCGGCCAGCGCGAGGTAGCCACCCACAATCGATCCGACGCCATAAGCGATCTGTGGAAACCACCTCACCTCACCGTTAGGCTGAACGGTCGAGGGGACCTGTCCAGCCAGAAGGAAGCGCGACCAGAGCGCGTCGGCCTCGCGGCGCGCCGCGTTCGCAAAGTCGGGGCGATTGAGCACGACCGCTGCGAGCGCGAGCGCCTCGGTTGCTCGCGATCCCCACGCGTGCCAAACTGCGTCAGGCCGATCAATCCGCGCCCCCCATGGTGCGTCTGCCGCATTTCCAAGGGAGAGCGGAACGAGCAACGCGGCAGTTCGAGCGGCGAGCGTAGCAAAGGCGGCATACGGCTCGGCGCGCTGCAGGGCAAGGATCCCGAGCAAGGCTTCTGCTGTCGCGGTTGTGGAACCGCCGATGAGCCGTCCCGCATCGATCTCCCGCTGCATGCGCGCCGCTGCCCGGTCGAACACCATTCGCACATTCGTTAGGCGCAATTCGTCCGCGCTGAGCACCCGCAGCGCCTCCCCCAGCGCCCAGATGCTGCGCGCCGCCCAATACGACATGCTCTTCGCGCTGCTCGGCGCATGGCGATTGAGGCGGCCCTGGGTGTCGACGAAGTTGACGAACTCTCCGTCTCCCTGCTCCATCGCGCAAACAAAGGCAATGAGGGCGAGCGCCTCGTCGCGCGATCGCAGATCGCCGCTCATCTCATAGTCGCGCAGGTAAACAACGGCCGCCCGCGCGGCGTCGTCGACGCTGGCGATGCCCTCGTATCCGTCGCGCGCGGGTGAGCCGGTCGGTCGATAGTCCGGAGCCTCGGCGTACAGCGCCACGACACGCACCTTACGGCCATTGACGACGGCGTCGAGACCGAGCCGCCGCAAGTGCTCGAGCGAGACGCCTAACGGCGGCGCAGCGCTCGTGCCGGCGACGGGTAGAACGCGGCGGTCGCAGGCGGAGCTAAGCGCGGCGACGGCGATGATCGCCGCTGTCGTTGCGCTGTGTGCACATCTGCTCGCCGTCACGAAACACCTGAACGGCCGTGGGCGATCGCGTACTCGATCGACGC
>JBQTIF010000068.1:0-37844 GCA_052388395.1 Gemmatimonadaceae bacterium
ACGATCATCGACGGTGCGGGCAAGACGGCCGAGATCCAGGGCCGCGTGCAGCAGCTCCGCGCCCAGATCGACGAGACGCCCTCCGACTACGACCGCGAGACGCTGCAGGAGCGGCTGGCGAAGCTCGCGGGCGGCGTGGCCGAGATCAACGTGGGCGCCGCGACCGAGAGCGAGATGAAGGAGAAGAAGGCTCGCGTCGAGGACGCGCTCCACGCCACCCGCGCCGCGGTCGAAGAGGGCATCGTCCCCGGTGGCGGCGTGGCTTTCCTGCGTTCGCAGCGCGCGCTCAAGACGCTCAAGCTCGACGATCAGGATGAGCAGATCGGCGTCGAGATCGTGCGTCGCGCACTGGAAGAGCCCATCCGCATGATCGCGCAGAACGCGGGGGCCGAAGGCTCGATTGTGGTCGAGAAGGTGCGTTCGTCGAAGGACGACGCGTTCGGCTACAACGCGCTCACGGATTCGTACGAGAACCTAACGCAGGCTGGCGTGATCGATCCGACCAAGGTGGCGCGCACAGCGCTGCAGAACGCGGCTTCGATTGCGGGTCTGCTGCTCACGACTGAAGCACTGGTCGTCGAGAAGAAGGAAGAGAAGGCTGCGCCGGCCGGTCCGCCGGGCGGCGGCCTGGGCGGGATGTACTAGAAATAGGGGATAGGGTAGGGGATAGGGTAGGGGATAGGGGATAGTACGAAGCGCCAAAACTAAGCGGGGTCTCCGTCACCGGAGACCCCGTTCGCGTTAGGCTCATCCCCTACCCCCTGTCCTCCTATCCCGTAATGTGTGGCCGCAAACTTGCCGGTATTTGTCGCGAACATCTGCGAAGCAGACCGCTGAGTTTGGTTCGCCGTTCCTCTTTCGCACTTGGAGGCGTTATGAGCACTCGCGTGATCGTGGTCCGTCGCGGGAGCCACCGCTATCGCAATTTCCTACTCGCGCTTGCTGCCGGTGCCGCAGCGCGCGCCGGCATGCATTTCGTCGTCAGTCGCAACCTGCACAAACGCAGCGCCGCACTGCGCGAACTCCGTAAAGCCGTCGGAACGCCAGCTGAGATCACGACAAAAGCGCGCCGTGCCGCCAAACGCGTCGCCGCTGGCGCTCGCAAGGACTATCGCAACGTCGTCACCACGGCGAAAAAGTCCGATGTCGTTGTGGTGCTGGAAAAGGACGCAGCGGCTCTGTTTGACAAAACGATGGACGCGTCGCAGAAAGTTCGCAGCACGGTCCTTAAAGGGATCAAACAGGGAAAGACCGTCGTCGCCTCAGTATCCACGCTCCCGCGCCTGGGTCAGACCTGGCAGCGCGTCGTCCGGTCGGTGACACGCGCCTAACCGAGAGGCGTGCTTCCCACCGGTCCCGAAACGGTGTCCTGAACGGCGGCTAGCAGCGTCCCGCTGAAGCCGCCAGCAGCAAGCGCCCGGCGCGCGTTGCCTAACGCGACGTCGGGCGAATTGTTGATCTCGCTCAGGTGCGCCAGCACGACATGGCGCGCTCGCCCTCTGATCGCCGCACGCATCAGCACGGCTGCCGCGCGGTTGGAAAGGTGGCCCCGCGGACCCGCGATCCGCGCTTGCACGCGCGGAGGGTAGGGACCCGCGCGCAGCATCCCCTCATCGTGGTTCGACTCGACAACGAGGATGTCGGCGTGGCCGCACGCCTCCGCCAAGCCGGAAGAGACGTAGCCCAGGTCGTATGCAATCAAGGCGCGCTCGCCGGTATCCAACGCAGTGACGAAAAACGCCACCGGCTCTGTGGCATCGTGCGAGATGCGCCACGCCTCGATGAGCATGCCATCGACAACTGCAGGCGTCGCCGTATCGATGATCGCCCGTGTGCTCTGCGCGAGTCCCGGGAGTGCCGAATGCGTACCGCGCGTCGCATAGACCGGCCAACCAAACCGTCGTGTCATGCCGCGCGCCCCACGAACATGATCGATATGCTCGTGCGTGAGCATTAGGGCGAGGATGCTCTGCGGCGCGATGCGCGCGCGAGCAAGCCGGCGGCAAAGCGTGCGCGGCCCGAAGCCAGCGTCGATGAGTATGCGCGCCTTGCCATGCTCAACTACGATGGCGTTGCCGTTGCTGCCGCTCCCGAGCAGCCAGATCCTCACGACCGCCACCTGCGCGCGTGCGCCGCTGCAAGTTGGCGCCGCGCTTTCTCGCCTAACGTCACATTTCTGCGTGCGTGGACACGTTCCACAACTTGAAGGAAGCGTTCGAGATCGTACACTTGCTGGCCAGGACCCCAAGCAAATGGCGGCACCGTTTTTGGCGCGAGTCCATCGTACACGACATTGGCTCCGGCGCCGATCACGCTACCGGTCGTGAGTCGCGTCCCGATTCCAGTCTTTGCGTGATCGCCGAGCAACGCGCCGAGAAACTGCATGCCAGTGTCCTGCGCCCCCTGTGGTGTCCACATGCTCACAGTGCCGTACGTGTTTTTCAAGTTGCTGTTCACCGTCGACGCGCCGAGGTTGACCCAGCGACCTAAGACACTATGACCAATAAAACCATCGTGCGCCTTGTTCGCATGCCCAATAAATATCGCGCTGCTCACTTCGCCGTGAACTCGACACACATCACCGATGCTCGAGTTGGCGATACGTCCGCCGAGCACGATCGAGTCGTGCGCAATCGCGCACGGCCCGACAAGCCGGGTGAACGCCTGAATGTGCGCGCCGCGCCTGACGAGAATGGGGCCCTGCGACGCATCCAGCAGAACGTGCGACTCGATTGTCGATCCCAGCTCGGCGAACACCGGATGACCGCGCAGGACGGTCGCTTGCGCCGGATTCGTCGTTTGCAGTGTGGGCCCGATGCGCATGATGTCATCGGCGAGCATCTCGGCGAGGTGCCTAACGAGATCCCACGGTGCCTCGAGCCAACGCCCAGCGATTTCTGAGCGCCGCGTATTCGGCGCGGCGAATGCCTCGAGATCCGCGCCGGTTTCGCGTAGCGCAGACGTGGGCGTCGCTTGCGCCAGGCGCACAGCGGCGAGTCGGCCACCCATGATCCAGCTCTCGGATCTGGCGTTGCGCAACGCCTCGAGTGTGGGGAGCGCTCTCGCGTTGGCGACGACAGTGCCCGCGGCCATTTCCGTGAGACGATATGCACCGGGCGCTCCCGGCTCCTCGAAATCATCGAGGTGCGCTGCGCCTATAAAGCCAAGCGCCGTTGCGCCTAACGCGATCTCCCAGCGCTGCCGCACTAGGACGGCGCCGGCGCGCAACTCAGAGACGGGCCGCGTGAGGGCAAATGGCTCGAACGCCCGTGCCTGCGCGTCGTCGTACAGGACGAGGGGCGTCGTCATGTGCGATCGCGCACGGAGGCTGGAAGGTGTGCGAGGAGCTCTTTGAGGTCAGCGGCGCGCTCGATGCTCGTCACCAGCGTGAGGTCGCGTTGCGCAACGACGACCAGGTCGTTCACGCCGTACAGCACGACGTCGACACCGTCGGCTGAGTGCACGACGTTGCCTGACGAGTCGATAGTGTAAACGGGCCCGCTCGACGCATTGCCGTCGGCATCCAGCTGCCGGACGCGGCGTAGCGCGCCCCACGTCCCCACATCGTCCCAGCCAAAGTCTCCCGGAAGCACGACGACGCGTGAACTGCGCTCGAGCACGCCGACGTCAACTGACACCGGTTTGACAGCGGCGAAAAAGCCGACGCGGTCGTTCATGTGTTCTGGCAATGCAACGCTGACTTCCGGCGTTAGGTCCTTGACCTCCGCCAGGAAATCAGCGACGCGCCAGACAAAAATTCCTGAGTTCCATAAGCACCCTTTGGCGACCAGTCGCTCCGCCATCGCTCGTCCGGGCTTCTCGACGAAACGATCGACTTTGCGCAGCTGGTTGTCGATGAAGTCGCCCGGCTCAATATAGCCGAAACCGGGGTCTGGGCGGCTCGGTACAACGCCGACTGTCACAAGCGCCTCGTGGTGCTGTGCGGCGTCCGCCGCCCGCGTTAGGCGCTCCCGAAACCCCCCTGCGTCGCCGATCGCCCAGTCCGCATGCACGGAGAGCATCACGGCCTCGCGCGTATCACCGGTGCGTTTACCGATCTCCATCGCCGCCCACACGAGCGCAGCGGCGCTGCCTGCAGGCTTCGGTTCCGCGATGACGTTGTCGGCAGGCACCGCCGGTAGCAACGCGCGGATCGGATCCACCAGTGCTTCGTTTGTGAGAATGAGAATGTGCTGCGGCTCAACGATCGGCAGAAAACGCTCGACCGTGTTCACAACGAGCGGCCGCCTATCAACTAGGGCGAGAAGTTGTTTCGGACGCGAAGGCGTGCTGAGCGGCCAAAAGCGCGAACCTGTCCCTCCAGCTAATACCACACCCCATCGCGTCACTCGCGTCCCTCAACGCGCACCGGACTACCAGCTACTCCGACCAACTCCGCTACCCGACCATACAGCCGTTTTGGACTGAACGGCTTAGTAAGAAAGTCAGTAGCGCCTAACTCCATCGCTTTGTGGTATTGCGTCTCTTGTCCCGCAGCCGTCAGCACCAAGCAGGGTACGTTCTTCCAACGCTCGGAAGATCGAATGCGAGCGAGCACATCGAGCCCGGACACGTACGGCATCATCAGATCGAGCAGCACGAGATCGATCTGCTCGTCTTTGTCCAAAACCTCGAGGGCCTCCTTCCCGTCGAACGCGAGCGTCACTCGGAAGGGACCTTGCTCCAGTTTCATTTTGATGATGCGCCCAATGTGCGGCTCATCGTCCGCGACTAGGATGTGATGCACCCGCGTCACGACGCTTCCGGCGCGCGTCTAGATGATACTGGCGATCCGGCCTCGGAAGCGGCGCAGATCGTAGAGCAGGGGCGCCGCGTTCGCGCCGCGACCGAGGAGCACGAGCAGCGACGCTTCATTCGAGAGCACAGCCGCGAGCGCGAGTCCGTGCTCGAACTCCATGATTGCGCTCACTAACTCGCCGCGAGCGGCGACATTTCGCCCCTCGCCGCCGGCCGCATCGCCCAACGCCGTGGCCGCGTCGAGGACTCGCGGAAGGTGTGCCGCGAGCGAATCAAGATCGACTGGAGCGGAACCCGCGCGGCCGTCCACAAGTAGACCATCGCGCCCAATAACGAGCACCGCTTCAACACCATCGTGTTGAACGATGGCTTCGACGAGTTGTTTAAGCGTGGGCGAGTGCGCCATCCAGGTTCCAAGCATAACGGGGACCTGAAACCTGTCAAGCGAGCAAACGCTTGATGTCTCATGCCTTACGCGGTACTCTACGCCGGAGATCTATGACCAGTTTGCGACCTCTACGGGCGCGCGTTCGCGCGCTGACACTTTGCGTTGCCGCGATATCGGTCGCGGGAGTCGCTGCATGCGACGACCCAATTGGCCTGCAGGCTGGCTTGGGGACGCTGACTGACACGTTCACCGTGTACGCCTTGAGCGGCACGACGACTGCCGTCCCCGTGGCCCTCAGCACGACGGATCGCATTGCGGTGCGCATCGCCGACCAGATCGCCTTCGACGTTGCGTTCGACTTGGATGCAAACGGCAATGTGACAGCCTATCCGGTGCGCCTCGTGGTGCCGTTTCGTGTAATCCGCGGCCTCCTCCAGGAAACGCATCGTGTTGGCATTCAGAAATCGAGCACGCCGTTCGATCAACTGACTAAGGCGCCATCGGGCGGCTACAAGTACGATTCGGCGACCGTTGCGCGCGCCGGTGAAACGCTCGTTGTCGAGGTGCAGGCCGCGCAGTGCGCGTTCTCCTTCTCGCCGACTCTCTATACCAAGATCGTTATCGACAGCGTCTTCGTCGCGTCACGCAACATGCGAATTCGGACTGTCCACGATCCTAACTGCGGGTTCCGCTCGTTCCTGCCCGGAATACCCAAGGACTAGCGGATGCACGACCTGCGCGTGTTTCGCGAGCATGTCGCTGCGCTTCGCGAGGGCATGCGACGACGCAGCAAACTGGATCAATACGGGCCGAGCATCGACGAAGGCGTTGCGCTCGACCAGCGCCGCCGCGCTGCTATCCAGGCTGTCGAGGAGAAGAAGGCGGCGCGCAACACTAACAGCCAGGAAGTAGCGCGCCGCAAGAAGGCTGGTGACGAGCCGCCCCCAGGTCTCATTGCCAGCGGCCGCACGTTAGGCGGTGAAATCGCGGTTCTCGAAGAGGAGCTGACAGCCACCGAGGCGCGCCTCAACGAACTGCTGCTCTCGATCCCGAACCTCATTCTCGAGGACGTTCCGCCAGGGGACGAAGAGCACAACAAGGTCCTCAAGTCGTGGGGCGCGCCGCGTCCGAGTGAAGGCATCAAGCCGCACTGGGAGATCGGAGAAGCGTTAGGCATCATTGATCTCATGCGCGGCGCCAAAGTCAGCGGCTCCGGGTTCGTCTTCTTCCGCGGCCTCGGCGCGCGGCTAGTGCGCAGCCTCATGACTTGGTTCGTCGACATCCACGTGCGCGAGCACGGCTACGAGGAGCTGTGGGCGCCGCTGCTTGTGAATCGCAGCACGATGATCGGCACGGGACAGCTTCCCAAGTTCGAAGAAGACATGTACGCGCTGCGCGACGACCCGCTCTATCTCATTCCCACCGCCGAGGTCCCCGTCACAAACCTCTACCGCGACGAAATCATCGACGCGGCCGCATTGCCGATGGGCTTCGTTTGTTACACGCCGTGTTTCCGGCGCGAAGCCGGCGCCGCCGGCAAGGATACGCGCGGCCTGCTCCGCGTGCACCAGTTCGATAAGGTCGAGATCGTGCGCTACACCACGCCGGAACAATCCGCGGAAGAGCACGAACGCCTAACGCGGCACGCGGAGACGCTGTTGGAGCGTCTCGCGCTTCCGTACCGTCGTGTGCTGCTCGCGGGAGGCGACACAGGATTCGCCAACGCGAAGACGTATGATCTCGAAGTGTGGGCTCCAGGCGTCGGCAAGTGGCTCGAGGTTTCCTCCTGCAGCTCGTTCACCGATTTTCAGGCGCGGCGGGCTAACATCCGTTATCGCCCAGCCCCCGGAGAGAAACCGCGTTTCCTTCATACGCTCAACGGGTCGGCGCTTGCGTTCCCGCGCATCATCGCCGCGCTTCTCGAGCACTATCAGCAGGCGGACGGCAGCGTCGTACTTCCCGAGCCGCTCCGCGGGTTGGTCGGCAGCGACCGATTGGTCTGACGCATGCGCCGCGGCGCGCTCCTCCTCGTCGGCGTCGCGGTCGTTGTCCTGCTTGGCTCGTACGTTGTCTATACGCGCCGCGTCGTTAGGCGCCTGCAGGCCGAAGCGTCACGCACTGGCCAGATGTACGCGCAGATCTATCGCGCCCTCAGCGACACGGCTGCCGATCCAACCGCCGCGCTGTTCGACCTGGCCGAGCATATCCGCGACGCGGGACTCCCTCTCATTCTCACAGACCCGAGCGGCAAACCAACCGCCGTGGCCAACCTCCCGTTCAGTCGCCCGGATGATCCACGCGTGCATGAATGGATTGCGCGCCTCGATCGAGAGAACCCTCCGGTCGTCGAGAAGGACGCGGGCACCGTGCACTTCGGCGATACGCCGCTCGTTATCGGTCTGCGCATCATTCCAGTACTCCAGGCGACGACCTTACTCATGCTCGTTTTGGTCGGCGCGTACGCACTGCGCGTTCGCGGACGAGCGGAACGCGAGCAAGTGTGGGCAGGAATGGCGCGAGAGTCAGCGCACCAACTCGGCACTCCACTCTCTAGTCTCGATGGCTGGATCGATGTGTTGCGCGACAAGGCGGCAAACAGTGACGAACTGACTCAGCGCGCACTGCAACATATGGGAGCCGATCTTGAGCGGCTGCGCAACGTCGCGCACCGCTTCGAACGGATCGGCCGGCCGCCGAGCCGCACCGACGTCAATCTGACAGAGCTTCTCGAGCGCGTCACAACATACTTTCGCGCCCGCGTACCATCTCTCGCGCACAGTGTGCGCATCGAGTCAAAGTGGGACAACGAACCGCTCGTCTTACACGGTGACGGCGTGCTCATCGAATGGGCACTCGAAGCGATCATCAAGAACGCGATCGATGCTCTCGCAGGGCGTGGCGGAACGATCACGGTAGCGGCAGAGCGACTTCCGGAAGGAGTGACACGCGTGCGTGTTTCCGACGACGGCCCCGGCGTTCCTCGCGAGCATCGCGCGCACATCTTCGACGCCGGCTTCTCGACGAAAGAACGCGGCTGGGGAATTGGACTCACGCTGGCGCGTCGAATCGTGCGCAATTCGCACAATGGGAAGTTGGAGCTACTTCCCACAGACCGTGGCGCCACGTTCGAGATTATTTTCCCTGCGTGAACGGAGCCGACCAAGCGCGAGATCATCTCGCTACCCTGAACGAAGCGCAGCGCGACGCCGTCAGTCATGGTCTAGGTCCGTTGCTCGTGCTCGCCGGCGCTGGATCGGGGAAAACGCGTGTGCTCACCATGCGCATCGCGCATCTCGTTCGCGAGCACGGGGTAGCGCCGGGGGCGATCCTGGCGGTGACGTTTACGAACAAAGCCGCCGGAGAGATGCGCCAGCGCATTACCAAGCTCTTAGCCGACGATCCCAAAGGGATGTGGTGCGGCACCTTTCACTCCATCGGGGCGCGCCTGCTGCGCACCCACGCCGAGCTGGTTGGCCGCACGTCGTCGTACACGATTTACGACGAGGACGACACCGCGGCGCTCGTTAGGCGCCTGATGGAGCGCGTGAACGTCTCGACGAAAGAGTTCGCGCCGCAGGCCGTGGCGAGCGTTATCTCGGACGCGAAGAATCGCCTGATTTCCGAGGCAGAATTCGCGAACCTGGCCCGCGACGCTTTCTCACGGGCTACAGCGAAGGTCTACAGCGTCATGGAGACGGCGCTGCGTCAGAACAACGCCGCGACATTCGACGACCTGCTTACGTTGCCGGTCGCTCTGCTGGAGCAGAGCCCGGACCTGCTCAACCGCTATCAGCAGCGCTTTCGCCACATTCTGGTGGATGAGTACCAGGACACGAACCGTGCGCAGTACCGGCTCGTGTCCCTGTTAGGCAGCGTCCACGGGAACGTGACAGTCGTCGGCGACGACGATCAATCGATCTATGGCTGGCGCGGCGCCGACATCCGCAACATCCTCGATTTCGAGCGTGACTTTCCTAAGGCGCGGATTATTCGCCTCGAGACAAACTACAGGTCCACGCCGGAGATTCTGCAGCTCGCCAACGCGGCGATCGCGCCAAACAGCGAGCGCTTGGGAAAGACGTTGCGCGCGAGCCGACCTGGCGGCGCGCGCCCGATGCTGCTGGCATCGTTGGACGACCGCGATGAAGCCGACTACATCGCGACCGAGATCGAGCGACGGCACTACGCCACAAGCGCAGTTCCATATCGCGTAATCGCCGTTCTGTACCGCACGAACGCGCAGTCCCGTTCGCTGGAGGAGTCTCTTCGCCGTCGCAATATCCCGTACCGCATTGTTGGATCCGTGCGCTTCTACGATCGGCGCGAGATCCGTGACCTGCTCGCGTATCTCAAGCTGATTGCGAACCCACGTGACGACGAAGCGTTCCGGCGCGCGATCGCAGTCCCTCGGCGTGGACTTGGTGACACGACCATCGAAGCGTTAGGTGTGGCGGCCGCTGGAGCCGGAAAATCTTTGCTCGAAGGGGCGGCCGATCCGATGCTCACGGCCGCGCTGCGACCTGCTGCACGCACCGCGCTTTTGGACTTCTCGGCGATGCTCGCTCGTCTCACGCAACAGTCGCGTGAGGCATCAGTGGACGAGCTACTCCGCGCGCTCGTCGCCGCGATTGATTACGAAGCTGCGCTGCGTGCGGAAGGCCCTGAGGGGGAGGATCGCATCGAGAACGTCGAATCGTTGATCACGGGCGCCGCCGAGTTTGTAGTCGAAGAGGGGGGCGAAGTCGGCCTCACGCCGTTGGACCACTATTTACAGCGCACGACGCTTGTGGCGGGGATCGACGTTCTCGATCCCAACGCCGATGCCGTAACGCTGATGACGCTGCATAACGCCAAAGGGCTGGAGTTTCGCACCGTATTCATTGCCGGTCTCGAAGAAGGTCTCTTCCCGATCATGCGCGCGAGAGAAAACCCCTCACAGCTCGAGGAGGAGCGCAGGCTTTTCTACGTCGGCATCACACGAGCGGAGGAGGCGCTGATCATCACACATGCTCGCAGTCGCAGAAGGAACGGCGAGCAGATGCCGTCGCTACCGTCGAGCTTCCTCGGCGATCTCCCACGCGAGCTGATCGACGCCAGGGCGACTGTGCGTTTGCGCGCGAGCGGACGCTTCGGCGCATTCTCAGACGATCCCGCGGAGCCACGTTCGTACACCCATACCGCTTCGCTTCGCCTAACGCCGTCCGGACGGCGCCCGGGAAAGCCTGTGGAACGACGAACCATGTTCACGCGAACGACGAGCGAAAGCGACGAGTCGCAGGACGTCCCCGCATTTTTCACAGGAGAGCGTGTACGACACCCGCGTTTCGGCAGCGGCACGATTGCCGAGCTGGCCGGCGCGGGGCGCGCGGCCAAAGTCGTCGTCGATTTCGACGATAGCGCGATCGGCCGCAAGCGGCTGGTGATTGCGTTCGCAGGTCTCGAGCGCGGACTCGGCTGATGGCGAGTGTCAGCGAAAATGACGTTAGACATGTCGCCGCGCTCGCGCGCGTAGGACTCGACGCGGACCGCGTGCAACAGCTTGTCCGTGAGCTGAACGGCATTCTTGCGCATATGGACGTTCTTGCCCGGGTCGACACGTCCCAAACAGCGCCTTTCGTCGCGGAACAGCTCGACGCAATGCCGCTACGGCCGGACGTTGAGGGACAATCGACGCCGCTCAACGCGCCATTCGTCACGATCGCACCAGAAATGCGCGACGGGTTCTTTTTGGTTCCGAGGCTGGCGACGCACGCGGGGGACGGCGCGTGACAGCGCCGATCCACGAACTCGCTGCCGCAGCGGTTGCGCAGCGTGTTCGCGCCGGCGCGCTGAACGCGCGCGATGCCGTCGCACAGGCGTACGCGCGCTCGGATCAAACGAACGCAGGCCGCGACGGATTGAACGCCGTGCTCTGGGAGGATCGTCCTGCCGCCCTCGCCGCAGCCGCTGAGCTCGATCGCAAGCGTGCGGACGGCGTCACGCTAGGCGAGCTGGCCGGCGTCCCAGTAATGCTCAAGGACAACATCGCGGCGTTCGGCTTTCCCACGACGTGCGGTTCGCGAATCCTCCAAGGGTATCGATCACCCTACGAGGCAACAGCAGTCGAACGGCTCAAGCAGGCCGGAGCGGTGATCGTGGCGAAAACCAACTGCGACGAGTTCGCGATGGGTTCATCTACTGAGCATTCTGCCTTTGGACCCGTGCGCAACCCGCTGGATCCGCAGCGCGTGCCCGGTGGTTCTTCCGGCGGATCTGCTGCAGCAGTAGCGGCCGGCGTCGTGCGCATCGCGTTAGGCTCCGAGACCGGCGGTTCCGTGCGCCAGCCCGCCTCGTTCTGCGGCGTGGTCGGACTGAAGCCAACGTACGGGCGAGTCAGCCGCTTCGGCCTCGTCGCGTTCGCGTCGTCGCTTGACCAGATCGGGGTCTTCGGGACGACCGTTGACGACGCAGCGCTGGGCCTGCACGCGATCGCCGGCCACGACACGCGAGATGCCACGTCAGCCGCCGTTCCTGTCGACGACTATCGCGCGGCTGGTGGCGATGGTGTGCGCGGCCTCGTGATCGGCCGACCCAAGGAATACTTCCCGGACTCACTCGCCCCGGACGTCCGGCGCCGCTGCGATCGCGCTCTGGAGGCGCTTACGTCGTTAGGCGCCGTCGTGCGCGACGTTTCGTTGCCGAGCACGGGCTACGCCATCCCGGTCTACTATATCATTGCCCCGGCAGAAGCGTCGTCCAACCTCGCGCGGTACGATGGGGTGCGCTACGGCGCGCGCGTGCCAACCGACGGGCTTACAGCCATGTATGAGGCAACACGGTCGGCGGGGTTCGGCCGCGAGGTCACGCGCCGCATCCTGCTTGGCACGTACGTGCTGTCAGCGGGCTATTACGACGCGTACTATCGCAAGGCAATGGACGTGCGTGGTTTGATCGCGGCTGAGCTGCGCGGCGTATTCAGTGCGGGCGTCGATCTGTTGTTTACTCCGACAACGCCAACACCGGCTTTCGAGTTAGGCGCCAAGACTGCAGATCCGTACGAGATGTACCTCAGCGACATCTTCACCGTGACGGCCAACCTCGTGGGCATCCCAGCGCTATCGGTCCCGATCGGGCGAATCGACGGACTCCCGATTGGCGGCCAGTTTCTCGGTCCGCACTTCGCTGAGCGTCGTCTGTTTTCCGCCGGATACGCGCTCGAGCGCGCGTTAGGGGAGCACGCCCTGACGTGAGCAGCGCGACGTACGAGATGGTCGTGGGTCTGGAGGTGCACGTCCAGCTCGCCACGCGCAGCAAGATCTTCTGCGGCTGCTCCACGGATTTCGGTGCGCCGCCTAACAGCAACACCTGTCCTGTCTGCCTCGGCTTGCCGGGGGCGCTCCCAGTCCTCAACCGGCACGCCGTCGAACTCGCCGCGCGCGCAGCATTCGCGCTGGGATGCACGCTGCATGCGCGTTCGATCTTCGCGCGCAAGCACTACTTCTACCCCGACCTGCCGAAGGGATATCAGATCTCGCAGTACGATCAACCGCTCGCGACTGCCGGCGCGCTGAACTTTGTGCACGGACCGGGACGCGACTCTCGGCGCGTTGCCATCACGCGCGTCCATATGGAAGAGGACGCAGGGAAGTCCATTCATGACCGATATCCGCGCGCGAGCGCCATCGACTTGAATCGCGCGGGTGTGCCGCTGATCGAGATCGTCAGCGAGCCGGAAATCAGCTCGTCAGGCGAGGCGCGCGATTATTTGCGCGAGCTCAAGCTGATCTTGGAATACCTCGAAGTCAGCGACGCCAACATGGAAGAGGGGAGCCTCCGCGTCGACGCGAATATCAGCACGCGGGAGCAGGGAACGACCGCATTCGGTACCAAGACCGAGATCAAGAACATGAACTCTTTCTCGGCCGTCGAGCGCGCGTTAGATGCCGAATTCGCGCGGCAATGCGCGCTCCTCTCGCGCGGGGAGCGCGTCGTGCAACAAACAATGTTGTGGGACGCGGCGCGCAATGAGATCAGACCCGCGCGCAGCAAGGAAGAGAGCCACGACTACCGCTACTTCCCAGATCCTGATCTCCCGCCGCTCGTGCTCAGCGAAGCGGCGATTGCCGAGATCCACGCTTCGCTACCTGAACTGCCATCTGCTCGGCGCGACCGCTTGCGCACCGCGTTCATGTTAGGCGCGCAAGATGCCGAGGTCCTCACAGCGAGCCGCGCGTTAGCTGACTATTACGAAGCGGTCGCCGTCGCTCACGCGGATTCAAAGACGGCCGCGACGTGGGTTATCGGTGACGTGCTCGCCGCGTTGAATCACGAGCGGATTTCGATCGCTGAGTTTCGCGTGACGGCCGCTGCCCTCGCCGAACTCCTCGCGCTCGTGCGTGACGGCCGGCTCAGTCGCAACGCCGCAAAGCAGGTCTTTGCCGCGATGCGCGCAACTGGCGAAGCAGCCGACTCGATCGCCGCAAGAGAGCGGCTCCTTCAAGTCAGCGACGACGTGGCGTTGGAGGGTTGGATCGAGCGCGTATGGCGTGACCATGCCGCTGAGGCGCAGCGCTTCGTCGCGGGCGAACAAAAATTGTTAGGCGTCCTCGTTGGGCTCGTGATGAAAGAATCCCAGGGACGCGCTGACCCGAAGCGCGTCAATCAATTGTTGTCGTCGCGCGTCACCGCGGGTGGTGGTGGCGGATAGAGCGGAACCGTGACGCGACGCGAATGATCCAATGCCGTCACGGGCATACTGAAATGTTCCGCGGCCGCGCGGTGCGCCGCTCTCGCGTCACGCGGCCCCCCGGACGTCGCGACTCCTCGTAGACCTAACACTTCGCGCCGTACGCGCTTTGCCATGCGCAAGGCGCGAGCTCCCGAGGGGTCAAGGCTTTGCGACTCGGAGTGATCGAGGTGCGTGAGTACGTCGATGATATAGTCGAAGGCGCGACCCAAGTATCCGGTGACGTCGATGTCGGCCAGATCCCAACGGCTGCGCTCACTCATGAGTTGAAAGATGCGCTGCCACGAGTCTGAATCCGCAGCGCGCACCATTCCTCGGAAGATGCGTCGGTTGGTAGGCGTCGAGAAAATCGTCGGGCTCAAGATGCGATCGAGGTGCGCGTCGGAGCGTGAGTGATCCAAGAGGATCAGTTCACGCGCTCGTCGGGAGACACGCTCTCCTAAGTGCGTCTCGAAACGATTCTCCCAGTAGCTGTGTCCGATAGCGACGGTGCTGGACGTGACTGTTAGGCGGTACGGGACGAAGTAATTGTGCGCAACGACATCCGCCGCCAGGTGCGCCAAGTAGCCTAACGCGAAAGCGCGAAGTGGTTCGTCGCGCGCCTTGTCATAGATCTCCAGCCCAACGGCCCAGGCGTGACAGTTCCGTCCCGTCACCGCGTACTTCTTGGCGATGCTTGTGTCAGCTGCTATCGAGCCGTAGAGGAAGTCGTATGAGAACGCCCGCACCAACGCGGCGATATTCGGCGGCAAGAGCTCGGGAGCGCGCAAAACGGCTTCTCCCAAGTACACATGCGTCCCTGGCGTCCAGGCGAACGCGGACGTCGGCGCAAGCGCAACGATCGCGAGCGCGACAAGCACGCACCCGGCAAACGCCGCCGGTCTCACGTGGTCCCGTCGGGCATTTCGCGCTCCTTGGCTTCGACCTCGCGCGCCGCCTGCGCCCGCTTGCGCGCGCGTCGCTTCCTGCCGGGCGTTAGCAGGGCGCGCGCCAGGTACGCGGCTGAGCCGAGGTGCCTAACGGTCGACGCGGCCGATTCCGCCAGGTCGCGCACTTGGTTTTGCGTGTCCTCGAGGAGTCGGTCGACTCGGCGGATGCGTCGATGCGCCAGCGCAAGGACGTGATCGGCACGCTCAGCTCCTTTGTGTACAACGGTCCCCACATGCTCGACCTCACGTCGCGCAACCGACACGGTGACGCGCACGTCATCGAGGATGGTGCGCGCATCCCTGGTAATCCCCGAGACGTCGCCTGCGGTGCGCTCAACCAGCGACGTGAGTTGGAGCACCGTCTTGCGCAGTGTCAGTAAAACGAAGATCACACCGACCAACAACAACGCCACGAGAAAGCCGACCACGATCTGACTGACCGCTGCCCACGTCGCCATCCCGCTCGAGACCTGCGCAATCAGAAACATGTGCGTCCATGGAAGAGAGAGAGACGAGCCCGCTCCAACGTGTGATGCAAGCTCTTCTCCAGCATCACGACGCTCAAGTGCGTAGCTTGACTCTCTCCGACGAGGCCGTCAATCTTCGCGCTCCACCTCCCCTCGAAATCCTAACGTTAGAATGGCCACCGTGCAGTATGTGGTCGAAGGCGGTCGCCGCTTGTCCGGCTCGATCCGTCCTTCGGGTAACAAGAACGCTGCACTCCCTATAATCGCCGCCGCGTTGCTGACCGAAAAACCGGTCACGCTGCATAACGTGCCTCGCATTCGCGACACGGAAACGTTAGTGGAGCTCCTGCGCTCCGTTGGCGCGGATGCCGACTGGCGAGCGCCAAACGAGCTGCGCATCCACGCGCACACCGTGCGAACTGCAGAGCTCGATGCGCGACTCTGTGCTCGTATCCGTGCCTCGATCCTCCTCGCAGCCCCCGTCCTCGCTCGTTGCGGGGAGGTCATACTGCCACCGCCTGGTGGGGACGTAATCGGCAGACGTCGCGTCGACACTCACTTCCATGTCCTCGAACGACTCGGCGCCAGCGTCGACGCTGCCGAGCAGTTCTCGTTTCGAGCTAAGAAGCTGCGTGGTGCGGACATTTTCCTCGACGAACCGAGCGTAACGGCGACCGAAAACGCACTCATGGCAGCGGCTGCGGCAGAGGGGCACACCACGCTGCGAAATGCGGCCAGCGAGCCGCATGTTCAGGATCTGGCCCGCTTCCTCTGTGCTCTCGGGGCACGCATCGATGGAATCGGGTCCAATGTGATGTCGATCCACGGCGGTATGGCGTTAGGCGAAGCGACGCACAAGATCGGTCCCGACCACATCGAAGTGGGCTCATTCATCGGTCTCGCCGCCGTCACTCGCTCGGCGCTCCGGATAGAGGATGTGGGGGCAGCGCACCTGCGGTCCACGTTACTGGGCTTCGAGCGGCTTGGCCTCGACGTCCGGGTAAGCGGAGACGCGCTCGAGATTCCTGGCGACCAAACACCGCGAATCAAATCCGACCTGGGAGGTCACGTACCGACATTGGCGGACCAGCCATGGCCCGCATTTCCGGCCGACCTCATGTCGATCGCCATCGTGACCGCCACGCAGTGTGATGGACTGATCTTGATGCATGAAAAGATGTTCGAGTCGCGCCTGTTCTTTGTCGATAAGCTGATCTCGATGGGTGCGCGTATCGTCCTGTGCGATCCGCACCGGGCTCTCGTGGCCGGACCGACGCCGCTCCGAGCGGCGCGCGTTTCGTCACCGGACATCCGTGCTGGGATGGCCATGCTGCTCGCGGCACTCAGTGCGAAAGGGCGCAGCGTGATCGAGCACGCCGAGCAAATCGAGCGTGGCTACGAACGCATCGATGAGCGACTCAACGCACTCGGCGCCAGCATAACGAGAACTACGGAAACAGCGTGACGACGCAGACGCCCCAGCTCGCGGGCGTCGCGATGGCGGGCCTGACCGTACCAGGCGTCGTCGCATTTACCACGCTGCGGGATCGTGGTGACTTCAACCTTCTCGGCGTACGGCCCTCAGCCGAGGTGGTTGGCCGCTGGCTCGCGCTTCAGGAGGAGTTGGGCGTCCCTCGCTTCGGATACGCCAAACAAGTCCACGGCAATCGCGTCGTTGCGCATAACGACGCCTGGTCGGGTTGGCTGCGCATTTGGGTCCCGCCATCTGTGGCAGGTGCTACGAAGTCGGGCCGGAAGTAGTACAGGCCGTCCAGGGCCGTTTGGTCGACGGTCCGGCGACCGTTGACCTGCGCGCTGCGTTAGGCAGTCAACTAGAGCGGGCCGGGGTACAGCACGTGACCGCGTCGGAGTTCTGCACACGCTGTCACAACGAGCGCTTCTTTTCGCATCGTGCTGGAGATGCCGGGCGTCACATCGCCGTCATCGCCCGGATCGCTTGACCTCACTGTAGGCCGCGTCTACATTCCGCGTCACGCGTAAGAGAGCACGCGCCGAAATGTGGGGTGGCCCCCCACATTTTTTTGTTCTCGTAAATGACCTAGAGAGGACATGAGCTCGGAGCTGGAAACGATTGTAAAACAACAAGTTGATAGCCTTGGCTACGATCTCGTCGACTTTCGGCGAGGGGGCACGCGGACGCGCCCACTCCTCGATATTCGCATCGATCGTCGCGACGGCGAGCGTGTGTCATTGGACGACTGCGTTCTCGTCTCGCGCTCGCTCGAGCAGCACCTCGACAATGTCGATCTCGCAGGGCTGGACTACATGCTCGAAGTCTCCTCGCCAGGGCTCGAGCGACCGCTTCGCACAGTGTCCGACTGGCGCCGGTACATCGGTCGCCGAGTGCACGTGGCTGCGTTCCGTCGCACCGACGACGGTGCTGTCGCCCGTGAGTCGCGCGAGCTCGACCTCGTCGACGTGGAAGGTGATGACGCGAACGCTGTAACCGTTGGTCGCGATACCAAGGGAAACCTGCATCGCATCCGTTACTCCGATGTCATCGAAGCGCGCTTGGTCTTCGTGTGGAACCGTGACTAGAGGACCCGATGATTGGATCGACTGAAATGCTCACCGCGATCAAAGAGCTGACAAACAGTAAGCAGCTCGACCGCACCGAACTGCACGGTCTTCTGCAGGACGGCATTCATGCCGCCCTGGCCAAGAAGCACGGGCCTAACGTGCAAGCCGAAGTCGACATCGACGAGCATAAAGGCAGCATCCGGATCGTGATCTTGAAGACCGTCGTCGAGGAAGTCACGGACCCGAGCCGCGAGGTTACTCTCGAGGAGGCGCGCTACGAGGATCCCGAGTTCCAGCCCGGTGATCTCATGGAGATCCCCGTCGACTTCAACGAATTCGGCCGCGCAGCCGTGCAGGCTGCGAAGCAGCGCATCATTCAACGCGTTAGGGAAGGCGAACGCACGCGGATTCGAGACGAGTTTTCTGGAAAGGTCGGGGACCTACTTTCTGGCGAAGTGCAGCAGATCGAGCGCGGAAAGCTCGTGATCATGCTCAACAAGTTCCGCGAGGCAGAGGCGATCATGCCTTACCGCGAGCAGAACCATCGCGAGCACTTCCATCAGGGCGATCCAGTTCGGGCTGTGCTCAAGCGAGTTGAGGAGACGCCCAAGGGACCGCGTCTGATTCTGTCGCGCGGCGATCCGGCGTTCGTGCAGGCACTCTTCAAGCTCGAGGTACCGGAGATCCAGCAAGGCATCGTCGAGATCCGGGCTGCCGCGCGTGAAGTCGGCAGTCGCTCAAAGATCGCGGTGTGGTCGCGCGACGACTCGATTGACCCGGTTGGTGCGTGCGTCGGCCTCAAGGGTTCGCGCGTGCAAGCCGTTGTGAATGAGCTAAATGGTGAGCGGATTGACATCGTGCCGTGGTCCTCTGACCCAGAGCGTTTCGCGAAGCTCGCGCTCGCGCCAGCTCGCGTCGCGCGCGTGTTCAGTGATCCTGAGAATCGGACGATCCAAGCCATCGTCGACGAAGATCAGCTTTCGCTTGCGATTGGCCGCAACGGCCAGAACGTGCGTTTGGCATCGGAATTGACCGGTTGGAAGATCGACCTGTATTCGAGTCGCGAGTGGATGGAGCGCAGCGACAGCCCGATCTTCGCGCCGTTGCCCGAAGAACAAGAGGAAGTGGCCGACGTTCGGCTTTCTGAGATCGAAGGTCTCGAACCAGCGGTGGTCGCTGTGCTCGAGGGGGCCGGCTATCGCACCTTCAACGACATTATCGATCTGGAACGGGAAGACTTTCTGCGGCTCCCGGGGATTGCGCCCGAGGAGGCAGACCGCATCATGACAATGCTGGGAGAGCTGACCGAGGATGGGAGTGATGACACCGCAGGTGGCGCAAGCGCACCACCGCAGGATGCTGCCTAACGTGGACGCGATGACGGAGCGACGGTTGCTCGGCCTCGTGGGCCTCGGACTGCGCGCGCGCACCGCGGTCGTTGGTGTCGATCGCGTGCGTGACGCTGCGCGACGCGGCCGCCTCGCGCTGGCGATCGTGGCACCCGATGCCTCACGTCACAGCCTCGACAAGGTGCTGCCGCTCCTCGCCGCCAAGCACGTCGAAGTCGTGATGGGACCGGCCGCCGGTTCGTTAGGCGCTGCGGTTGGCCGCGACAGCACGGCGACGATCGGCATTCTCGATCCACAGTTGGCCCGTGGCATGCGCCGCGTCTTGCACGGCGGGAGGACGGCGTGAGCAAACTTCGCGTACACGATCTCGCCGGCGAGTTCGGCGTTCCGTCCGAAGATGTTATGACCGTGCTTCGGGCCATCGACGTGCCCGTGCGCAGTCACCTGACCGTCCTGACCGACGATCAGGTCGCTCGCGTGCGTGCACGCTGGGAGCGCGAAAAGCGCGCGCTCAAAGAGAAGGCCGCAGCCCCGGCTGCGGTTCCGTCGCGGCGCCGCAAGGGTGCCGCCGCTGCCTCGACGCCCGCCCCCGCCCCGCCGCCGATTGCTGAAGCAACCGGCGTTAGGCGCCGCCGTCGGCCAGAGCCGCTGGCAGAGCCGACTGTGCCTGACGAGAGCGGCGTGGCAGTCGAAGTCGCCGCGGGCAGCGACGTCGCGACTGTCGAGCCCCCCGTTGTCGAGTCTCCCGAGGAACAGGAGGTCGAGGTCACCGCGGCGCCACTCGCGCCGCCGGTAGAGCCGCCACCGCCACCGCCGCCGGTTGCGCGGCCGGCGCCACCGCCGCCGCGGCCCCCGGCACAACAGCCAGTACAGCCAGCGCAACCCGAGCGCCCCAGGCCGCGACCGATCGCGGCCGGGCCAGCGCGTCCACGACCGGTTCCTGGCAGCTCCCCCTTCAATGCGCCGCGGCCAGTTGCGTCTGCGACGCCGCAGGGGAGTGTCGGCTTACCGACCCGCGACAAGCGTGGAGGTGGCGGGAGCCCACCACCGTCGACGCAACAGCAACCCGGCCGCAAAAAGAAGGGCAAGCGCGGCGCTGTCGACATGGACGAGGTGCAGCAGACCGTCTTCCGCACCATGTCGCAGATGCGCGGCTCAGTCCCCGCGAAGAAAGGCATACGGCGGCCAGAGGAGTCGCGCGAGGAGTTGGAGGCGGCTCGTCAGGCAGAAGTCGAGCGCGAACGCAAGACAGTTCGCGTCAACGAATTCATCACGGTGAGTGAGCTCGCCGAAATTCTCAAGGTGCCTGCGACGCAGATCGTCGGATTCGCGTTCAAGAACCTTGGCTTGATGGTGACGATCAACCAGCGACTGGACTTCGACCAGATCGAGCTCATCGCCGGTGAATTCGGCTTCCAGGCAGTGAAGGAGCAGGAGTACGCTGCGGAGGTAGCTGAGCAACAGGTCGCCGATACCGCCGAAGAGCTCAAGGCGCGCCCGCCAGTCGTAACGATCATGGGACACGTCGATCACGGCAAAACGTCACTGCTCGATTACATCCGCAAGGCAAACGTTGTGGCGGGCGAATCCGGCGGAATCACGCAGCACATCGGCGCGTATCATGTGGAACTGCCTAACGGGCGCCGCATCACGTTCCTCGATACGCCGGGCCACCAAGCCTTCACCGCTATGCGTGCGCGCGGTGCACAGGTCACCGACATCGTTGTGCTGGTCGTGGCGGCGAACGACTCGGTGATGCCGCAAACAGTCGAAGCGATCTCGCACGCCAAGAATGCCGGCGTGCCGCTGATCGTCGCGATTAACAAGGTCGATCTGCCTGACGCGAATCCCAACAAGGTCTCACAGGACTTGCTGCAGCACGGCGTCGTGCTGGAACAGTTCGGCGGTCAGACGCTGTCGACGGCGATCTCCGCGAAGAAGGGGACGAACATCTCCGAACTGCTCGACCAGGTCTTGCTGCAGTCTGAAATCTTGGATCTCAAAGCGAATCCAAATCGGCGCGCGACCGGCGCTGTCATCGAAGCGCAGTTGGATCCCGGGAAGGGACCGGTGGCAACGATCCTGGTGCAAAACGGCACGCTGCATGTGGGTGACGACTTTATCTCCGGCATGTACTCGGGCCGCGTCCGCGCGCTGCTCGATGAGCGTGGTCGTCAGGTCAAGGTCGCTGGACCTGCCATCCCGGTTCAGGTGCTCGGCCTGCAGGGGGTTCCGATGGCCGGCGATCAGTTCCTCGTCGTCGAGGACTCGCTGCAAGCGCGCGAGATTGCGCAGCGGCGCGAGCGTCTCGAGCGCGAGGCGCGCAGCCGGCGCACGTCCAAAGCTGGCGTCACGCTCGAAGACTTCATGGCGCAGACCGAAGCGGGCGAGAAGCGCACGCTGCGCATGGTCATCAAGGCGGACCAGGGTGGTCCCGCCGAAGCTCTTGCCGATGCGCTGCAGCAGCTGTCGAACGCTGAGGTTGCCGTAGAAGTCGTGCACCGCGGCGTCGGTGCCATCACCGAGAGCGACATCCTGCTGGCTCGTACTGCCGGCGCAATAATCGTGGGCTTCCACGTTAGGCCCGACAACAACGCGCGCGCGGCCGCCGAGCGAGAGGGCGTCGACATCAAGCTCTATCGCGTCATCTACGATGCCGTGAACGACGTTAAAGCGGCCCTCGAAGGGATGCTGCGGCCGGAAGAGAAAGAAGTCATCATGGGCGAGGCCGAGGTGCGCGAGATCTTCAAGATCTCACGCGTTGGCACGATTGCTGGATGTTCCGTGCGCAGCGGCATGATGTCGCGCACCGGCAAAGTGCGCGTTATCCGCGATGGCGTGGAGGTGTACGACGGCAACTTCCTCTCACTGCGTCGCTTCAAGGATGATGTGAAGGAAGTGAAGGAAGGATACGAGTGCGGCATCGGTATCGAGAACTTCAACGACATTAAGGTCGCAGACGTGATCGAGTGTTACCGTCGCGAGGAAGTCGCACGCACCTTGGCTGGGGATGGCAAGCGTGGCGCCTAACGGTACGACCGGCTAACGGTCAAAGGATCAAACGAGTGCGGGGCAATCCGGCGCCTCATGGCAGTACTGCCATTCGTCAGTCCGGCGCGGCGCACAGATAATGGCAGTACTGCCATCTGGCGCCGATTGCCCCGCACTCGTCTGATCTCTACTTCCTTGTGCCATGGCCGATTCCCGTCGCGCTGACCGCGTCGCCGAGGCTATCCGCAGCGAAGTCGCCACATTCCTTGCCGAGGGCGTCAAGGATCCGCGCATCCGCGCCTTCGTTACGGTGACTGGCGTGGACGTCACCAAAGATCTGCGGCAGGCGCGCGTCTACGTCAGCCTCATGGGCGAAGAAAGTGACCGAACGTCCACGCTCGAAGGCCTCGACCATCTCGCGCCGCACCTCCGCTCGAGAGTCGGCCGAGCGCTGCGTCTGCGTGCGGCACCTGAGCTCACTTTTAAAGTTGACGACAGCATCGCCAGAGCGGCGCGCATAGACTCGCTCCTGGCGCAGGCGCGTGAAAGCGACCGATCAGCCGCAGATCGTGACGAGCGCGAGTAGTGGGCTCGTTCTGGTCGACAAACCGGCTGGCCTAACGTCACAGCAAGCAGTCGTCCGCACCCGCAAGATGCTCGCTGTCGAGCGAGCGGGTCACACGGGGACGTTAGATCCGTTCGCCACCGGGCTTCTTCTCGTCCTCCTTGGACGTGCGACGCGCCTTGCCGTCTTTGTACAGGATGAACCGAAGGAGTACGAAGCTTTGATCCGCTTCGGTGTCGAAACTGAGAGCGATGACGCAACGGGCGCGCCGGTGCGCACAGCACCGCTGCCGCGCGACGCGGCGATTGCGGACGCCATCGCTCACCTCACCGGTGACATCGAGCAGACGCCACCGTCGTTCTCCGCCAAGCACATCGACGGAAAGCGCGCCTATCGACTGGCGCGCAAGGGTGTGGCAACCGAGCTTCGTCCCGTGCGCGTGCGCGTGGACAGCTGGCAGGTGCTTGCGCGCACGGCCGACTGCGTGAGAGCGCGAGTCATCTGCGCAGGTGGCACGTACATTCGGGCCCTGGCTCGCGACTTGGGTCGCCTAACGAATTCCGCCGCGCATTGTGCCGAGCTGCGGCGCGTACGCTGCGGTACGTTCACTGTGACCGATGCCGTACTCCCCGATGCCGTGAGACCGGAGCACGTCCGTCCGGCGCTTGCTGCCGTCGCTGGTCTTCCGACCCAGCCTGTCGATGCCGGACAAGCGTTAGGTGTCGCGCACGGGCGACCAGCCGGCGCAACCGTAGCCGGACAATGGGCCGCGCTCGTTAGGGACGATACCGAGCTGCTCGCGGTCGCCGAACGTCGCGGCGACGAATGGCACCCCCGTGTTGTCCTCTGTGATGCCTGACTCGATCTTGCCCAGCGCACTCCCACCCGATGTCGCTTGGACCGCCGTCACCGTCGGCACGTTCGATGGTGTGCATCGCGGCCATCAGTTTTTGCTCGACGCGCTGGCTCAGGCTGCGCGCGCGCGCGAACTCAAATCGCTCCTCGTGACGTTCGAGCCGCATCCGCTCGAGATCGTGAATCCCACCGCGGCGCCACTCCTCCTCACCGTCGGCGATGAAAAACTCGAGGTGATTTCGGAGAGCGGCATCGACTATCTCGCTATCGTGCCTTTCACTCGGGGGCTGGCGAACATGGCCGCCGAGGACTTCGTGCGCGAAGTGCTCTGCCGCCGCTTTCGCATGCAGTACTTGATGATGGGACACGATCACGGATTCGGTCGCAATCGATCGGGGAACGCAGCAACGATGCACACCCTCGGAGGAGAGCTCGGGTTCGAGGTCGACGTTAGGCCGCCGATCGGAGTTGGGGACGGACCGCCGGTCTCATCGACGGGGATACGTCGCGCTATCGCAGGCGGCGACCTCGAGCGCGCACGCGTCGCACTTGGTCGCAGCTATTCGGTCAGCGGGCGCGTTATTGCGGGTGAGCAACGCGGCGCGGCGCTTGGATTCCGTACGATCAACGTGCCGCTGCCGTCGCACCGCAAGCTGCTGCCGCCCTTTGGTGTGTACGCTGTTCGCGTGCAGACGCCGCACGGAGCCTTCGGTGGAATGCTGAACCTGGGTCCGCGACCAACGTTCGGCGACGATCGTCCGCTGCTCGAAGCGCATCTCTTCGATGTCGCGATCGACCTCTATGGCGCGCCGGTACGCATCGACTTCGTGCGCCGTATGCGCGACACCCAACGCTTCGCCAATGCCGACGCGCTCCGAGCGCAGTTGCAGTTCGATGCCGATTCAGCGCGCGCCATTCTGCGGGATGATCGGCCTGCGAACTCGGTCGCTACGAAGCCTATCGCCGCGACGTCGTAGACCGTCCCTTGCGACTTCGTGGAGCGTGCCTTCTTGGGCTGGAATTGGAACGATCTCGCTACATGTTCGTAGCACCGCACACCGCAACGGGGAATGATGGGCCAGCCGCTGGGGCGGCGCCCTCGTTTCAGGTCATTCGCGCGTTCCAAGTTCTGTTGACGCCCTAGCTTAGGGCGGTTTAGCTTGCGGGTTCTCTCCACTTCGTCAGCATACCCGAAATGTCTCGGCTAAGGACTCGACTCCTCCTGATCGGCATCATGATCGCTGGGTCGATCTTCATGCTCTTTCCGCGCAACGTGATCGAGCGCGTGAAGCGCGGCGACGGCTTTGCCTACGACACAGTCCGTCGCGTTCCGCTCAAACTGGGCCTCGACCTGCAAGGCGGGATGTACCTCGCGCTCGAAGTCGACGAGTCAAAGCAGGCAGTTGCCGACAAGAGTGATGCGTTAGAGCGCGCGCTCAAAGTTGTCCGCACACGAATCGACCAGTTTGGCGTGTCCGAGCCGATCGTCCAAAAAGTCGGCAGCGATCGCATCACGGTTGAGCTACCCGGCATCGACGATCCGCAGCGTGCCACTGATGTCGTCGAAAAGCAGGCGTTTCTGCAATTCCAGATCGTCGACGAAACGCAGAGCTTCGAAAAAGCCCTGTCGCGGCTTGATCAGATTCTCAAAGATCTGAATGTCGAGGTGGGCGCAGCGGTGTCCGGCGACACGGCCACGCGCCCGGCAGGCTCGCTCCAGAAGCTGTTGACGTCAGCTGATACCTCGAAGAGTGACAGCGCTCGCAAAGACACGTTAGCGACGCCGACTACCGGTGGGCCGCTCTCACGGCGCGTGCAGGTCGGTCAGATACCAGGCGAGTACTTCGTCACCACGCGCGACATGCTGATCGTGCAACAGTACCTGCAAATGCCCGCTATCCAAGCCGCGTTGCCGCCGGGTAAAGAGGTCCTTTGGGGGAGCGACACAATCTCGTTAGGTGGTCAGGACTATCGCGCCATGTATGTCGTGGATGCGCGGCCCATTATTACGGGCGACTACCTTCAGGATGCGCGACCCAATCAATCGCCAATCGACGGCACCATCGTCGAATTCCAGCTGAGCAACGAGGGCGGTCGCCAGTTCCGTCGCGAGACAGGGCGCCACGTACAGGACTACATGGCAATTGTTCTCGATGATCGTGTGATGGGGCGTCCGCCAGTGATTCAGCAGGCTATCGGGACACGCGGCCAGATCACCATGGGGCAGGGCCGCGACCTGCGTGAGGCGCAAGACCTCGCGCTTGTCCTGCGCGCGGGTTCGCTGCCGGTCCCGCTCAAGATTGCCGAAGTCCGCAATATCGGCGCGAGCCTCGGCGCCGATGCCATTCGTCAGGGGCTTTCTGCCGGTGCGTTAGGCATCGCCCTCGTCATCTTGATCATGATTGTGTATTACCGTTTCTCCGGATTCCTCGCGGTGACCGGCTTGACGTTCTACGCGCTTACAACGCTCGCTATCCTCGCCGGCTTCAACGCCACGCTGACATTGCCGGGCCTCGCTGGTTTCGTGCTCTCCATCGGAATGGCAGTCGACGCCAACTTCCTGATCTTCGAGCGCATCCGTGAAGAGCTTGCACGCGGCAAAACCGTGCGCACTGCCGTGAACGAAGGATTCGATCGCGCCTGGAGTGCGATCGTGGACACGCACGTCACCACTGCTCTCACGGCAGCCATCCTGTATCAGTTTGGAACTGGGCCGGTGCGCGGTTTCGCCGTTGCGTTGTTGGCCGGTCTCGCCTCTTCGATGGTGAGCGCCATCTTCGTCGTTAGGACACTTTTCATGCTTTGGCTCGACCGCAATAAGGCAACGGAAACACTGAGTATCTGATGCTGCGCATCCTTCACGACACGCACATCGATTTTATTCGGCTCTGGAAATGGGCCGCGGGACTGATGGTCGTCTTCCTCGTGCCGGCGCTCATCCTCATTCCGCTGCAGGGCTTCAACTACAGCATCGAGTTTACCGGGGGTACGGCGCTGCGACTGAAGTTCAAGCAGCCGGCGCAGTTGGCCGACGTCCGCGCAACGCTCTCGCAGAACGGCATACCTGGTGCTGAAATCGTATCGTTCGGCAGTCCCGATGAAATCATCGTTCGCGCGCAGCAGTCAGAGCAGATCGCGTCGCAAGCCGCGGGTGCCAACACTGTAGCCGACCGCATCCGCGCAGCCCTCGACGCGCGCTACGGCCCCGGATCGTACGAAGTGTTGCGAACAGAGGCCGTGAGCCCGCGCATCGGATCCGAGCTGCGTGGTCAAGCGACAATCGCGTTGCTCATCGCTTTTGCACTGACGCTCGTCTACCTCGCCTGGCGTTTCGAGTGGCGTTTCGCCGTAGCGGCTGTGCTGGCGACGGTGCACGACATCATCGCGACGCTCGCGTTCATGAAGTACATGGACCTGGAAATTTCCGTGTTCGTCGTCGGTGCGATCCTAACGGTGATCGGCTACTCGATGAACGATAAGGTCGTCGTCTTCGATCGCGTGCGCGAGAATCTGAAATCGGCGAAGAAAGAATCGTTGTACGACTTGCTCAATCGTTCCGTGAACGAGACGCTCCCGCGTACAGTGATGACCGGGTCGACGACGTTAGCGTGTCTTCTCGCGCTGTTGATTTTCGGCGGCGAAGTGATCCGGCCATTCGCCTGGATCATGACCTTCGGCATCATCATCGGAACGTTCAGCTCCATCTATGTCGCGTCGCCGATTCTCCTCTGGATCGAGCGCAAGTTCCCGCGTGACCCAGGCGGCAAGACGCACATCTCAGCGAGTCAGGCGCGCGCCGAACCTAAGCCCGAGCGCAAGGAGCAGCGTCCAAGTCCCGCTTTGCGCTAGCGTGCAGCAACACATGGAGCCATACCTAACGAGCCGCCGCGACACCGCGGCGGTTCCGTTTTAGTGCACCCATTTTTCGACTCTCACGCTCATCTCGTCGACTCGGCGTTTGATGCGGATCGCGACGACGTGATCGAACGCGCCCGCGTCGCTGGTGCAGTGGGTGTCGCGGTCATTAGTGAGACAGTCACTGCAGCAACGCGTGCCTGCGAGCTGGCTAAAGAGTATTCCGGCTTCTTGTCCTTTACAGCCGGCGTACATCCGCACGAAGCGTCCACCTATGACCCCATGTCCACTGCTGACGCTCTGCGTGAACTCGTTAGGTCTGGTGCTGTTGCAATCGGCGAGTGTGGTCTGGACTATCATTACGATCACTCCCCACGCTTGCAGCAGCGCCGCGCGTTCACCGAGCAGCTGGCGCTAGCAGGCGAGTTATCGCGCCCCGTTGTCGTGCACACGCGCGACGCCGTTGCCGATACCACAGCGATCATCGTCGAAGCGGGGAAGCAAGCGATTCGTGGTGTGTTGCATTGCTTCACCGGACCGGCGCAGCTGGCGCGCGTAGCGCTCGACGCAGGCTGGCACCTCTCGTTCGCTGGCGTCATCACGTTCAAGAAATGGACTGATGACGATCTGCTGCGGCTCCCTCCTATCGATCGCATCCTCGTAGAATCAGACGCGCCCTACTTGGCACCCGTCCCGCATCGCGGCCATCGCAACGAGCCAGCCTTTGTTCCGCTCACGATCGCACGACTCGCAGCCGCACGCGGCGTTGCAACGGATGCGATCGCTCGCGCGCTGGTGCAGAACGCCAAAGCGTTCTTCGGCCTAGCCCGTCCCCAGGCGCAGACATAAAATCCCGCCCGCCGTAAAGTCATCGACCTCGCTGGAGAAAGCGTTCGTGAACAAAGTCCCCTCAGACATCGAGATCGCACAAAGCGCGAAACTGCGTCCTATCGTCGACGTTGCCGGCGACCTCGGACTCGCGCCTGACGAGATCGACATGTATGGCCGCTACAAAGCAAAGGTCCCCCTCGAGATCACACAGCGCGAGGCCAAGGGACGACTCGTGCTGGTGACCGCCATCAATCCGACGGTTGCGGGCGAGGGGAAAACAACCACGACGGTTGGCCTAACGCAGGCGCTCCGTAAGCTTGGTAAGAACGCCACGTTATGCATCCGTGAGCCAAGTCTCGGACCCGTCTTTGGAATGAAGGGTGGCGCTGCGGGTGGAGGTTATTCGCAGGTGCTCCCTATGGAAGACATCAACCTGCATTTCACGGGGGACTTCCACGCAATCGCCAGCGCGCACGCGCTGTTGGCGGCGATGCTCGACAACCATCTCACACAGGGGAACTCACTAGGGATCGATTCGCGGCGCATCACGTGGCCGCGCACGATCGACATGAACGACCGCGCGTTGCGCGACATCATCATCGGACTCGGCGGTGTCGCCAATGGTGTCGTGCGGGAAGACCGTTATGTGATCATCCCGGCGAGCGAGATCATGGCGATTGTCGCACTCGCCACGTCGCGCGAGGATCTCGCCGAGCGCTTGGCTCGCATTATTGTCGCGTCGACAGCCGGCGCCGATCGCAAAGCTGTGCGTGCTTCCGATCTCAAAGCCGCAGGCGCCATGGCCATGCTCCTCAAGGACGCAATCCGGCCCAATCTGGTGCAGACGCTCGAAGGCGGTCCAGCCTTCGTGCACGCCGGTCCGTTCGGTAACATCGCGCACGGATGCAACTCGGTGCTCGCGACACGAGCCGCGTTAGGCCTTTCCGACATCGTGATCACCGAGGCTGGTTTTGGTTCCGACCTTGGCGCCGAGAAATTCTTCAACATCAAGTGCCGCGCGGCTGGGCTCAAACCTGAAGTCGCAGTGCTGGTGGCAACCGTACGCGCGCTCAAACTCAACGGCGGCGCGCAAAAATCAGCGTTAGGCACAGAAGACCTCGCCGCGCTCGAACGCGGATTGCCTAACCTCGAGCATCACATTCACAACGTCGGCCAGTTTGGCGTTCCGGTGATCGTCGCGGTGAACCGATTCCAGACGGACAGCGATGCTGAGCTCAACATGGTTAGTGACTGTGCCCGTCGCGCCGGTGTTCGAGCCGCATTGAACGAAGTATGGGCCAAGGGCGGAGCAGGGGGCATCGACCTCGGCCGCGAGGTGCTCGAGTTGCTGCACAAGCGAGAAGCGAACTACGCACCGCTGTATCCGGTCGACCTGCCGATTGCCGAGAAGATTGAGCTCATCGTCAGGCGCGTTTATGGCGGCGAGGGAGTCGACTTCGCGCCTAGAGCCGAGCGTAGCATCGAATACCTGCAGTCTATTGGATTGGGCGCGACGCCCGTATGCATGGCGAAGACGCAGTACTCCTTGACTGACGACGCGACCAAGCTCGGCCGTCCGCAAGGTTTTCGCGTTCATGTCCACGAGGTTTATCCATCTGCTGGCGCCGGCTTTGTCGTGGCTCAAGCGGGCGATATCATGACAATGCCAGGGCTCCCAAAGGTGCCGGCGGCGGAGGGCATGTCCGTACGCCCAGATGGCAGCATCATCGGACTCTCCTAGACTGTCCCCTATCCCCTATCCCCTATCCCCTATCCCCTATTCCCGTGTCCCTTCGCACCATTCAATCGAAGGATGCGCCCTCGGCGATCGGCCCGTACTCGCAAGGCGTCGTAGCCGGAGGATTTCTCTTCACCGCTGGGCAGATCGCGCTCGACCCCGCAACCGGTCAGGTAGTTGCGGGCGACATCAGCGCGCAAGCCACGCGCGTTATGCAGAATCTCACCGCGGTGCTCGCTGCCGCGGGGGCGAGGTGGAACGATGTGGTCAAGACCACGGTGTTCTTGCAAGACATGAATGACTTCGCGCGGGTCAATGAAGTGTATAGCGCCGCGTTAGGCACCGCCCGTCCGGCGCGCACAACGGTACAGGTGAGCGGGCTCCCACGCGGCGTTCTTGTCGAGATTGACGCCGTCGCAAAGCTTCCCGACACTCTGTAGACTATCCACTATCCACTATCCACTATCCACTATCCACTATCCACTATCCACTATCCACTATCCACTATCAACTATGAGTGTTTCTTTCACTCGCGACGAGCTCTTCCGCCTAACGTCTTTCGCTCGCTGCGCTGGTTGAGCCTCCAAGATGGGTCCGGGCGACCTGTCTGAGGCGCTCGCGCCGCTCGCGCGCTATGCGGACGACCGCATGCTCGTCGGACACGAATTGTTCGACGACGCCGGCGTATTTCGCCTAACGAACGACGTCGCGCTCGTCCAGACGGTTGATTTCTTCGCCCCTATCGTGGACGATCCGTATACGTTCGGACAGATCGCCGCGGCCAACGCGCTCTCCGATGTATTTGCCATGGGCGGGGACCCGCTTACGGCGCTCTGCATCGTCGGCTTCCCCGCCGGAAAGCTGCCACTCGCCATCCTCACCGAAATCCTGCGTGGCGGCCTGGATAAAGTGCACGAGGCGGGTGCCCACATCGTTGGCGGTCACACCGTCGTCGACGAAGAGATCAAATACGGCCTTTCCGTTACCGGGACGGTCCATCCGGACCGTATCCTAACGAATGCAGAAGCACAGGTCGGCGATGTCCTTGTCCTCACGAAACCACTTGGCACCGGCATCCTAACGACCGCCACAAAATGGGGCCGACTCCTCCCCACCGCGCTCGAGCCTGCCATCACCAGCATGCGCATGCTCAATGTCGACGCCGCGCGCGCGGCGCGTGACCTATCACTCCGCTGCGCGACAGACGTCACCGGCTTCGGACTTCTTGGACACGCGTCGCACATCGCGCGCGCGAGCAACGTCACGCTGCGATTCAACGTCGCAACCATCCCTGTCTTCGACGAGGTCCGTGGCGCGATTGCGGACGGTATCTCCACCGGTGGCGCCGAGCGCAACCTCGCCTATGTGGAACCGCTCGTGGAATGGGGCAGTACGAGCAGCGTCGATCGCACCCTGCTTGTCGACCCTCAAACTTCCGGCGGCCTCCTCATTGCGCTCCCCGAAGCGAAAGCGGACGAGTATCTTCGGCGCGTCGCGCACGCTGTTCCAATCGGTGACGTCCTTGCACGTCAAGCGCACGCGATCACGCTCGCATAGGCGCAGGCCGTTTGGGGGCGGATGGGGCCTGGTGGCTTCCATCGTCTTCAAAACGATTGTGACCCGACGACGTCGGGTTTGGTGGGTTCGATTCCCACACGCTCCCGCCAGGCAGCACGCTGTGCCGCGGCCGCGCTGCCTAACGCTGATTGCCGCCACAATCGCCGTCACGCTGCTGCCGCTGCTGGGCTACGCACAATCGACTGACACGGTGCGTTCATCGCGCGATACCACGCGAGTAGCGCCTCCCTCCGGCGCACGCGCCGGTATCGCACCGCAACTACAAGCGCGAACTGCGCAACCGCCGATCTCGTCGCGCCGCGCGTTTTTGTACTCCTTTGCCATGCCGGGCCTTGGCCAGTCGGCACTCCGGCGCCCAACCGCCGGCGCGTTTTACTTCGGCTTGGAGATGCTCGCGATCGTGATGGCAGTGAAATCGCACTACGATCTGAGCCTAGCCAAAGACCGCTCGCGCGACAGCGTCGTCTTGCGCTACGAGATTGATCCGACGACCGGTCTTCCTGTTATTGATCCAGCCACGTCACAACCCAAGGTCGCCGAGTTCGCGCGCAATCGGTACGACGCGGAACGCATTCGCGCCCGTCGCACACACTTCGAAGACTGGATCGCGTTTCTTGTCTTCAACCATCTCTTTTCCGGAGCGGACGCCTTCGTGTCGGCGCAGCTGTGGGATCTCCCAACGCAGGTCGGATTCCAGCCAGCACCGCGCGGAGCGGCGCTGGCCTTTCGCGTTAGGTTCTAACCGCAATGCTGCGCGTGTGTTCGCGTAGCGTCTCGTTCCCGTCGGGCCGCCAGCGCAGCAGCTCGATCCGCTCGTTATCTATCCTGAGGTATGTTGGCTCAACGAGCCATTCACCGGCATTCGCGTAGACGCCATGATGCTCGCCACGCTCGAGCGCGGCCACATGCGAATGTCCAAATATCACGAGATCGAGCGTAGCGTCGGCGGCCAGCAGGCGCATCGCGACATTGCGAAGGCCGATCCCCTCGTCAGGCGCGCGATACGTTCTGCTTGCGTGCGCGCTACCGCGGGCGAGCGCCGTCCCCCAGTCGGGGTGCACGATGCGAAAGACGCCAACCGCCAAGCGGTTGCGCAAGAGGTGACGCAGAAGGCGATATCCGCGATCCTCCGCACCACGCAGCCCGTCGCCGTGCTCCACGCGTGCCCGCCAACCCGCGATAGTCCCTTGCCACGCCCCTTCCATATATATGATGCCGGCGTCGCGCAGCACGTCCGCACCCCAGCAATCGTGATTGCCGGCGATCCACAGGACAACCGTTCCAGATCGCGCGAGCGACGACAGCGCCGCGACTACTCGGTACCCCGACCGCGGAACGACATGACGCCACTCGAACCAGAAGTCGAGTAGGTCGCCGTTGATCACAAGCGAAGCGGCGCGCCCGTGCAGCGACTCGATGAATTGGAGAACGCGTACTTCTACATCGCCATGCGTCGCACCGATGTGCGCGTCGGACAGCACATAACATGGCCCCGCGAGCGCGGCGGGTGGGGGGGGGGCCGTCAACACGTGTCGGGAGGGCACCCGCTCAGTCTAGTCGCGCCTCCGTCACTTTACAAACGAACCATGTGGCGGCATCAATCGCGTTATGACGCCACGACCGCATGTCGACATCGAGCTTCGTGTCCGCTACGGAGAAACAGATCAAATGGGCATCGTGTACCACGCCGAGTACCTGGTGTGGTGCGACATGGGACGCACCGAGTACATCCGTCGGCTTGGCACATCATACGCGTCGCTCGAACGGCAGGGAATGCGCTTGGCCGTCGCCGAGGCGTCGCTCAGGTATCATTCACCGGCTCGTTATGACGAGATCATCCGCGTGGAAACGACGTTGACCGATGTGCGCTCGCGTGCCCTAACGTTCGATTATTTGATCTGTCATGCAGCAAACGGAACGCGTCTGGTTACAGCGCGGACCCTAATGATCTCGCTCGACTCGATTGGCCGCCCGATCCGTCTTGCACCTGATGTTCGCGCGCGCTTGGAACGCCTGCCCGATGGGCCGTAGTATGAGCCTTCGTCTCTCCCCACTCGTTATGCTCATGCTGGTGTCAGCTGCATGCAGAGCGCCTAGCGTCGGGCCCCTCACTGGCATTCCGACGTCGCTGGCGCTCCCGCGTGCCGTGCTCGCTCCAGGGCACGAAACAGTCGTCTTTCGATGGGCGTTTAGTGAGCACGTCTTCAGTGCAAAGGGAGACGGTGCCGCGCGCCTCGCCGCGCCTGACAGTGTTCGGCTGGACTTTTTCAGCGATCGTGGAGAGGGACTCGGCTTTGCGATTGTGATTGGCGATACTATCTACACTCCAGGCGGTGACGAAGCACGGCGTTATCTTCCACCTGTTCCCTTACTCTGGGCTGCCTTTGGTGCGCTTAGGCTTACGGGTGCCGACACGGTTCTGCGCGTTGACCGCGACACGCTTCGGGCCGACATTTTGAGCGACACCTTGGCATCACCTACGTCACCGCCCGCGACGTTCTGGCGCGTCGCTTTTGCCGGACGCGAGCTAGTGCGTCTCGAGCGTATTGCCAACCGCCGTCTCGAAGAATTCGTCGAACGCAGCGACAGCGCGTCACTGCGCTATCGACAGAACGCCGCGCGTCGCTCGTTAGGCTTGACGATAACCAAGCGAACTCGAGGAACCCCGTTTGATCCGACGATTTGGCAGCATTAGCGCGCTGCTCGTCATTCTCACGACCGGTTGTCTATATACATTCGCCGGCGGCGGTTTTCCGCGGCATGTCCGCAGCGCCGCCGTGCTTCCGTTCGACAATGAGACGCCGGCCGCTGAGCTACCGCGAGAGTTGAATGATGCGCTGCGCAGGGCGTTCGAATCGCGGCTCGGGCTCCGTTCGGCTCCGGAGAATCGCGCGCATGCGCTGGTGCGCGGCACGATTGTGAAGTACGAGACTGACATACCTGTCGGTTTTAGCGCCGATCCGGCGCGTGCCTCTTCGGCGCGACGCAGTCTGTCAATCGCGATCGACGTGACTGTTATCGACCAAACCACGGGCAAAACACTTTTCGAGCGTAAGGGCATGGCGGCGCAGGGCGAGTACGCCGAGCGCGACGAAGTGAGCGGCAGGCGCCAGGCAATCGAGCGGCTCGTCAGTGACATCATCGAGGGGGCCCAATCGCAATGGTGACAGCGCGACGAGGACGTGGAAAGCTTGGATGCTTGCTGATCCTCCTCGTGCTCGCCGCAGTCGTCTACTTCGGCGCAGACGTCGGAGAGATCTACTGGCGTTATTATCGGTTTAACGATGCTGTGAAGCTGGAAGCCCAATACGGTACGACGCGCAGCGACGACGATATCAAACGCCGGCTCGTCGCGTTGGCTGATTCGTTAGGCTTGCCCGAAGAGGCGAGCCGGCGTCTGCAAGTCCACCGCAGCGCCAATCGTCTGGTCATCGAAACAGCGTACACGGAGCATATCGACGTGCCGCTCTACAAGCGCGACGTCCGCTTCACGCCAACCGCCGAAAACCGCTTTTGATCCGGGCAGCTCGGCGGTTTCGGTTTTGAGCGCGTTCGATCCTGCCTCGAAGGTGTTGTCGCGTGAAGGGGCGCGTGGCTGGCGTCGAGCACAAGCCGGCCGCGTGGTGTTCACGAACGGCGTCTTCGATCTGCTGCATTCCGGCCACGTGGATCTGCTCTGCGCCGCGCGCCGCCGCGGCGATGCGCTGATCGTTGGCTTGAATAGCGATGCATCCGTTAGGCGCCTCAAAGGGCCCGCGCGTCCCGTTCGCAGCACGGCCGAACGCGCTCATGTTCTTGCCGCACTTGCTTGTGTTGACGCGGTGACAGTGTTCGACGAAGACACGCCGCGTGAGCTCATCGTCGAGCTGCGCCCCGATGTGTTGGTCAAAGGTGGAGACTACAGCGTGGATACCATGGTGGGAGCGCGGGAAGTCGTCGGATGGGGCGGCGAGGCCGTCGTGGTGCCATTGACGGCCGGCCAATCGACGACGCGCATCATCCAACGGCTGCGCAACAGTGAGTAGGCCGCGTGCTGGGCGTTCGCCTAACGAGCTGAGGCCGGTCTCGCTCGAGCGTGGCGCCGCGCGTCAAGCCGAAGGGTCGTGCCTCGCTACATTCGGCGAGACCCGCGTTCTGTGTGCGGTCAGCGTGGAGGACGGCGTCCCCGGCTGGCGCGCTGGGAGCGGGCAGGGGTGGATTACCGCCGAATACGCGATGCTCCCGCGAGCCACGCGATCGCGCACGGCGCGCGAGCGACCAGCGATCGGCGGTCGCACGCACGAGATTCAGCGGCTCATCGGCCGCAGCGTCCGCGCCATGCTCGACGATTTCGCCTTCGGCGAATACACGCTGAGGATCGACTGCGATGTCCTCGACGCCGACGGAGGAACGCGCACAGCGGCAATCACCGGTGCATGTGTCGCCGTCGCAGACGCCTTTGACTGGATGCTGCGTCGCAGGAAACTCGCGGCGACGCCTGTGCGTCGCAGAGTCGCGGCCGTGTCGGTCGGCGTAGTGGACGGGGAGCCGCGCCTGGATCTGGACTACGACGAGGACGTGCGTGCCGCAGTGGACATGAATGTTGTCATGAGCAGCGAGAATCGCTTCGTGGAAGTGCAAGGAACCGGAGAGCACGGCACCTTCGATCGCAGCGAGCTGGATGCGTTGCTCGTGCTCGCGCGCGCGGGGATCGTGCGCTTGGACAATTTGCAGAGGGCGGCGTTAGGCGCGTAAATGCTCCCAGTCGTCTTGGCTACGCGCAGCGCCGGCAAATTGCGCGAGCTCGTCCCACTGCTGGAGAGCGCCGGCTTCCGTCCGCGGACGCTCAGCGAGATCGGTGTGCAGCCGCACCCCGCTGAAGACGCGGTTGAGCGCTTCGGAAGCTTCCGAGAGAATGCCATCGCAAAGGCGCGCTACTTTTTTCAGTGTTGTGGCGGGCTCGCTGTTCTCGCTGACGACTCGGGCCTCGAGGTCGTCGCGTTAGGCGGCGCCCCGGGCGTTCACAGTAAGCGCTGGTCCGGCCGCAGCGATCTCGCCGGTGCGGCGCTGGATCAAGCCAACAACGCTAAACTCTTGGCCGCGCTGCATGGCGCGAGCGACCGTTCCGCGCGTTACGTCTGCGAAGCCGCGTGGGCGGATGCGTCTGGTGTGCACGTCGCCCGCGGGGAGTGTGCGGGACATATCACCGAAGTCCCTCGCGGAGGGAATGGTTTCGGGTATGATCCGTACTTCTTCTCCAGTGAGCTGAAGAAGACGTTTGGCGAGGCAACGTTGATTGAGAAAGCGCGAGTCAGTCATCGCGCGAACGCGATTCGCGCACTGTTCTAGCGCTGAGCGCTCGCGAGTAGTTAGGAGAGAGAATTGACTTGACCTTGCGGCTCACTACGTTTAGCGCTTCGCAGCGGGGCGTAGCGTAGCCTGGTATCGCGCCTGCTTTGGGAGCAGGAGGTCGCTGGTTCAAATCCAGTCGCCCCGATTGCCTCACTGCAGGAAGCTCGAGCAGCCGAGGCTTGAAGCGCCAGTAGCTCAGTTGGATAGAGCGTCAGCCTTCTAAGCTGAGGGTCGGGGGTTCGAGTCCCTCCTGGCGCACCATTGCGTGTGCGCGTCGCGCCCTTAGCTCAACTGGCAGAGCAAACGACTCTTAATCGTTAGGTTGAAGGTTCGATTCCTTCAGGGCGCATTCTAGTAACTAGTCTTTAGCTCCTAGCTCGTAGCTGTTTAACTGTGGGGAGATGCTGAGCACGCTAAGAGCTAAGAGCTAAGAGCTAAGAGCTAAGAGCTAAGAGCTAAGAGCTAAGAGCTAAGAGCTAAGAGCTAAGAGAGCCGTGAGCTCGCGCCAAAGACAGCTGCGCAACAACGGCAGCGCCTGGCAGAAGAACGAAGGGTGCTGCAGCACGCGAAAGTCGGTCGCTAACCAATTGACATGGTGGTCCATTGCCACTAGCATTGGTGGCTCTCGATGAATACGCGAGAGCAAGCCAATTCTGCTGTTTGAAAATCGAGTCGAGAAAGTGAGGTGCGAGGCGGACTCGTCGATGCGATCTCCAGTCATGGGATCGCGGAGAGTTCACTTTGACAAATACGTGATTCCGGCAGCCAGCGATTTATCGCATGGCGTGTCGGAAAGAGCCTATTCTTTCTTCTCTTATTGGAGAGTTTGATCCTGGCTCAGGACGAACGCTGGCGGCGTGCTTAACACATGCAAGTCAGGGGGCCCGCAAGGGTCACCGGCGAACGGGTGCGTAACACGTGAACAACCTGCCCGAGCGAGGGG
>JBQTIF010000069.1:0-14492 GCA_052388395.1 Gemmatimonadaceae bacterium
GCTTGGTGGGTTTGTCGTTCTTCCCGCCTCTCGTGGTTTGTGGGTGGGGCTGGTGGGGGTGGGGGCGGGGCCCGGCTGCGGGGTTCCCCCACCCTTTTCGGTCCCCGCACACCCACTGGAATCTGACCCCATTGATCCACGCCGAATCAGCGCCTAAGGTAGGTTACTTCATGTCCATTCGCTCAATTGCTCTCGCTGCGCTCGTGCTCGCCGCAGCGTGCAAGGTGCAGGAGTACGAACCGCGCTTCGGTTCCGACACGTCGCGCGCTGCGACAGAGGCCGACGCGGCGAGTCTGCCGACTCCAACACTGGTGCGACGGGTCGCCTTTCGTGTGCCGCTCGAATCGGAGGTGGCCGATTCGGTGATGCTGCGATCCGTACGGCGCGGTCGCGCTCTCATGCGACATACGCGTGACTCCATGCGAGCCTACGTGGGGAACAAACTCACGTGTACGAACTGCCATTCGCGGGACGGCACACAGCCGAACGCGATGCCGTGGGTCGGCGTGTATGCGCGCTTCCCGCAGTACCGCGCGCGCAGCGGCTACGTCCAGATCGTCGAGGATCGCATCAACGACTGTTTCCTGCGCAGCATGAACGGACGTGCTGTCCCGACGCAAAGTCGCGATATGCGCGACATCGTCAACTACCTCGGCTTCCTCTCGTTAGGCTATCCCGTTGGTGCCGAGGTGGTTGGACAAGGGATTCCGCCGGTTCCACCGGTGCCGGGAGACGAAGCGCGCGGCCGCGCGATCTACGCCGGGAAATGCGCCGTGTGCCACGGTGTGAACGGGCACGGGACGCCGGCCGCGCCGCCCGTGTGGGGGCCGCAGTCGTACAACATCGGCGCCGGGATGGCGCGCGTCCGCACGGCCGCCGCGTACATCAAAGAGCTCATGCCGCAGACGGCGCCGCGCACGTTGTCAGCGCAGGAAGCGTACGACGTCGCCACGTTCATTAACAAGAAGCCGCGACCGGACTTCAAGACGAAGGAACGTGACTGGCCGCGGGGCGATCCGCCTCCGGACGTTGCCTACCCGACTAACGCTGCGCGTCTCAAGCGGGAGCGACGTTAGGCGTCACGCCCTAACGTTTTATTTGCCGCTTCCGTCCACCGCTGCGTTGCGCAGCACGTACCACGGCGCCAAGCTGGCCGATCAGGCCAAACTGTTCGTCAGGCAGCCAGTCGGAAACGAAACGCACGATTCCGCCCAATTCGTCGGTCGTAATCGTCTCGCCGTTAGCAGCCCGGGTGCGCAACGCGCGCAGCTGCTCCAGGAGCGAGGCAAAATGCTCCTTATTCGCCTCGGCAGCGGGTTGCGCTGCCAGGCGTTCGGAGGCGGCGATGACGCGGTCCAGCGCTTTCGCGACGGCACCAGCGCTTCCCCCCTGTCTCTGGCTGATTTCGCTCACGTAAGCGAATCTGGGCATGCACTCATGGCGAATCAACACCACCGACGAGAGCCCTTATGCGCCTACCTATTTGCGTGACCAGCTCCCTCACGCTCGCGCTTGCTAGCCCGCAACCCCTAGGCGCACAAAGCGATGCAGCATTTCCAAGCGCTGTGTACGCGACGCGTCGTAGCAGTCTCGTCCGTGAAACTGGGTCCGCGTTGGTGGTTGTCCCAAGTCGTTTGCTGGCCGGTGCCGACGACGATGCGAAGCAGGATCCCGATTTCTGGTACCTAACGGGAGTCGAGTCTCCGTTCGCAGTTCTCGTGCTTGTGCCGCGCGCTGACGGCTCGCCTCGCACGCTGCTCTTCCTTCCTGAGCCGTATCAGTTCGCGGGAGGACAGTTCCCCGCACTCGATGAAGGATTCCGGCACGCGGTTTGGAATCGACCGCGGCGTCGTCTCGCTCCAGGCGCAAGCGCCGTGCAAGCAACGGGCGTCGATGAGACGTTCCCAGTGGACGAGCTCCTTCCGCGCTTGCGTTCACTGGCCGTTGATTCGCGCGTGTTGTATGCACCGCTCGGTGGGGCGCCGGGTTACGCGCCGCCCGGTCTGTCGCCGCCGCTGTCATTCCACGCGCAATTCGCGGCCGCGCTTCTGCAAGCGCTGCCTACCGTCGAACTGCGAGACGTCACGCCGTTGATCCACGGGCTGCGGCTCGTGAAAGACGAGCACGAGATCGCGGCACTGCGCCGCGCCGCCGAGATATCCTCGTTAGGCATGCTCCAGGGCCTCCGCGCGCTGCGTCCCGGGATGAATGACTTGGAGCTGGCCGGCCTCATGGAGTACGTCTGGAAACGCGAGGGGTCGCCGCGCGCGGCATTCCCGCCGATCGTATCATCGGGGGAGAACGCGCTCACGTTCTTCTCGCTGCTGCGCGAGAACTACAACTCGGTCGATCGCGTCATGCACAGCGGCGATCTCGTCTTCGTCGACTACGGAGCCGCCGAGTTTCGCACGTATACCGCCGACATCTGCCGCACGTGGCCAGTCTCAGGGCGCTTCACGCCAGAGCAGCGGAAGTACTATGACATTGTGCTCGAGGCGCAGGAGGCAGCGATTGCTGCCATCAAGCCAGGTGTCATGATGCTCGATGTCATCAAGACGGCTGCTCAGGTCTTTCGCAAGCATGGACTCGAACAGTACGAGGACATCGCGCGCATGGGGGAGGGCAAAGTATGGGGGATCATGCCATCGCCCACGCACTATCTCGCGCGCGACGCGGGGATCGTGCGCTATTCCCCGTTAGGCAGAGGGGTGCGCGACCTTGGTCACCACATCGGACTCGCGGTGCAGGACAGCCGCGATTACTCGATGCCGCTGCGGCCGGGGATGGTCATAACAATCGAGCCCAAGATGTATATCCCCGAAAAGAATATCGCGATCATGATCGAGGATATGATTCTTGTAACCGAGGCGGGACACGAGAACTTGTCAGCCAGCGTTCCAAAGAGGGCAGTCGAAATCGAGCGTGTGATCGCCGAAGGTCGGCGCATGAATGCCTGGCGTCTCGGCGGCAGCATTCCACGACAATGAAGCAAGTGCTGCGGACGCCGAACGCAGCGGAAGCGCACGTTGCCGTAGCGGCGCTCGAGAACGCGGGGATCGAAGCAGTGATCCAAGACGAGTTTATGGGAGCGCTGCCGGTAGCGCCGAATGCGTACCCGTCCGTGTGGGTGCGCGACGAGGACTATGCCGAGGCGTGCGAGGTCCTCGGCGTCCGCCGTGCCGAGCCGGTGCAAACAGACCGCTCGCCGCTCAAGCCGCTGCTCTGGATCATTGCCGCGATGATGCTGGGGATCATCATCACACGCATTCTGCAAGCGGCAGGTGCACATCCCGCAGTGAGCAACGGAGAAATCGGCCGGACCAATCCGATCGCGAGTCATTCGGCGTAAGTGAGGGTCACGGGGCATGTCCTGTGACCCTCACACACATTCAAATGCTCGGTTTATCCAGATTGGCCGCTACGATCACGGTCGTACTCGCCACAGTTGCGCAGGCCCAAAGCACGCGAATCGAGGGACGCATCACCGAGCGCGACAGTGACCGTCCGGTGTCTGACGCGATCGTTGCTGCGCCGGCGCTGCCTAACGCACGGACGCGCGCAGATGCAGGCGGGCGGTTTTCCCTTCGCGTTGACCTTCCAGCAACCCTCATTGTCGGTCGCCTCGGCTTCGCGCCTGAAACAGTTCACGTGACCCACGCGGCGAGCGCCATCAACGTTGCGCTGCGGCCGGCAGCGGTCACCCTTACACCGACGCTAGTCAGCGCCGAGCAAGCACAATCAGCTGCCGCGTCACGCACGGTGCGCGACGTGGATATCGCCATTCGTCCGCGCGCATCGTCGCAAGAACTCTTACGTCTCGCGCCCGGATTGGTCATCGCGCAGCACGCCGGCGGCGGAAAGGCCGAGCAAATCTTTCTGCGCGGCTTCGACGCCGACCACGGAACCGACGTCGCGGTCTCCGTCGACGGCGTTCCGGTCAACCTGGTGTCGCACGGCCACGGCCAGGGTTACGCCGATCTTCACTTCATCATTCCGGATGTCGTAAACCGCGTCGACGTGCGCAAAGGCCCGTACGACACCCACGACGGCGATCTTGCTGTGGCGGGTTCAGTGAACCTCGTCACGCGGGAACGTCTCGATGGCGCATCGATTTCGCTGCGCGGCGGGAGCTTCAACACGTTCAACCTAACGACGCTGATGCCGTTCGGCGGCGACGCATCGCGCGCCGGGGGCTATGTGGCTGGAACGATTGACGTGAGCGACGGTCCGTTCGATGCCTCGCAAAACTTTCGTCGGTGGAACGGTTACGCCAAGTACACCGCACCCGTTGGCTCCGCTCGTGTGGGCCTAACGCTATCCGGCTTTTCCGCTGATTGGGATGCGTCCGGCCAGATTCCCGATCGAGCGGTGCGCAGCGGGCTGATTCCCCGATTTGGCGCGATCGACACGACCGAGGGTGGTCGCACGTCGCGCTACGACGCACTCGTCACGGCGAATGGACAGGGTTGGGGCGCTCGCGCGTTCGCCACGAAGTATGACTTCAGGCTCTTCTCGAACTTCACGTTCTTCCTGGACGACACGGTCAACGGCGACGGGATAGAGCAAGTCGATGACCGCATCGTCGGCGGGGGCTCGTTGTGGGTGGAGCGCATAACGTCACTCTTCGGTGTGCCCGGGACGTGGCGCGCTACGGTCGGCACTCGCTGGGATGACGCGGCGGTCGGTCTATTCGCTTCGCGCGAACGCGAGAGGCTAGGGACAAAGAACGATGACCGCGTGCGTATCCAGAACCTCTACGCGGCCGTGGACCGGTCCCTCGTATTCGGATCGCGTGTACGGGCGACATTGGGACTGCGGGCCGACGGTTTTCGCTTCGATGTCACAGATCGCAGGGGAGCCGCAGCATTCGAGCCCGTTTGGCATGGACGCGTGAGCCCCAAAGGCTCCATTGCGTTCGAGGTCGATCCGTCACTTACGCTGTTCGCCAACGCCGGCGCGGGGTTCCATTCAAACGACGCCCGTGCGGTTGTGCGCGCGCGCGCCACGGACGAAAGCCTGCCGCGGGCCGTTGGATACGAAGTCGGAGCACGTCGAACGTGGAACGGCGCAACGGCGGCTGTGGCCGTGTGGGCGCTGGACCTAACGAGCGAGCTGGTCTGGTCCGGTGACGGTGGGACGACGGAGCCGAGCGGGCGCAGCCGTCGCGTTGGCGCGGACATCGAAGGCCGCGTTAAGGTGGTCCCTTGGCTCTGGGCCGATGCGGATCTGAACGTCTCACGCGGCCGCTTGCTCGATGAGCCGCGCGAAGCAAACCGAATCCCTTTGGCCCCGACTATTACGACCGCGGGCGGCCTGACGACGACGGAACTTCGTGGAATGAGCGCAGGTTTTCGCTGGCGCCATATCGGCGAGCGGGCGGCAAACGAGGACAACTCCGTCCGCGCGCGAGGCTATGCGTTGGTCGAGTCCTTAGCGACGCTGCGGCTGGGCGGCAATACAATCCGATTTGCCATGGACAACGTATTCAACGTACGCTGGAACGAGGCACAGTTCGCGACGACGACGCGCCTGCGCGGTGAAGCAGCTGCCGTGACGGAGCTGCACTACACGCCAGGGGCGCCGCGGACGATAACGATCGGAGTAGAGCGAAAGTTCTGACAGACAAGCGTTGAGAGTTAAAGGTGAATAGTTAACGGTTAAGGGTAACAGCATAGCGTTAGGCTAACGTTGTGTACCCGTAACTCTTGACCATTCACTCTTAACCATTAACGCACTTGTCGTTAGGCTTACCAATCCAATCGTGCGTGTTTGACGTAACTGTCGCATCAACCCAGCACACACGATTGGAGATTCAGAATGCAGAAATCACTCGCCTTACCGTCGCGCTCACGCCGGCTGCTCTTCGGAGCCGTCGCAGTCGCGACCGCGATCAGCGCGGCGGCGCTCTTCGCCTCGGACCATCAGGACACGCCTGAGGTCGAGCTCTCACCTCGCATGGACATCAACGACATCTACGCGTTCCCGGGCGCCAGTGCCGACCGCATCGTCCTCGTGATGACGACGTCGTCGCCCATCACCCCGGCGCAGACAGCCACAGCGTCGTTCGATCCGAACTTGCTGTACCAACTCAAGATCGACAACACCGGTGACGGCGTCGAAGACCGCGTATTTCAGTTCACGTTCACGGGCTCGGGCGCGAGCCAGCAAGTGCAAGTACGCGGACCAGTCGCGCCGGCGGCGACGGGGATGATCAATACGATCGTCAGCGCAGCACCGAGCCTAACGGGCCCGGTCAACACCAATCTGGGATCGGCAACCGGCTTGCAGGTGTTCGTCGGCCCGCGTGATGACCCGTTCTTCCTCGACCTCGATCAGTTCTTCCGCATCATACCGGACCGCAAGCCCGTGAGCGGACCGCTCTCGCAGCTCCCTGAAACACAAAGTGCCACGTCATGGCGCCCAGTGGGCCAGGCCGTGGACTACCTGCGCGGTCTCAACACGCTCGCGTTCGTCGTCGAGCTACCAACCTTAATGCTCACCGCCGGCGGTAGTCCGAAGATCGGCGTGTGGGGCACGATCAGCCGTTAGGCATACCACTCACAGGATACCATTACCATGCGATTTCATCTTCTCCTGTCGGCGCTGGCGCTCGCGGCTGTTGCCGCGTGTTCGGACGACGACAACAACACGACTGGTCCGCAAGTCGACCGGACCTTCGATCAGCTCGAGCGGTTAGGCAATCCGCTCACAAGCGAAGTCTTTCTCGCCAAGCGGAATCACGGCTTCCACAACAGCGGCAACCCCAGCACCGACGCGGCGAATCACGGCGTGGAATTGCGTGGCTTCGTGCGTAATGTCGGCGGGCGCAGCGAAACCGTGGCGAATACAATCGCCAGCGTTCTCCTCCCCGACATGCTCATTGTGCAGACCGACAAAGCGGGTAGCAGCGCTGGTTGGCTGACGTGGGCGCTCGCCAATGGTTATGGCGGCCGCAAGTTGACCGATGATGTTGTCGACGCAGGTCTCGCCGCGATCTTCGGACCGTTGCTGAGCAATCAGAACGTGACCATGCAGTTGACGACGGACAACGTCAGCGTGAACGATAAGGCGTTCGGCACGACGTTCCCGTACCTCGCCACTCCGCACTAAGTACCTGACCATGCGAACTCGCAGTGTATTCCCGTTAGGCGCGGCGGCGCTCGTCGCCGCCGGCGCCTGGTGGGCGGTGGGTCGGCCAGCCCGGCTCGCTGCCGCCGAAGCTGCAAGTAATGCAGCGACCGCGCGCATGGAGCTCGAGATCCGCTCCAAGGACATCGAGTTCTATGCCAAGCGCGCAAAGGAAGACCCGCAGAGCGCCGATGACCGCGCGATGATGGCTGGCCTCTATCTGCAACGAGCGCGCGAAACAGGCAACGGTGATGACTATCGCGCGGCCGAGCGTTATGCGGACACATCATTGGCGCTCCGGCAGATGCGCAACGGCAAGGCATTGCTCACCTATGCGTCGTCGCTTCTTGCGCAGCACAAGTTTCCTGAAGCGCTTGCGGCTGCGCGGCAGTTGGTAGACAGCGATCCGGTCGAGCCGCGCTACCGCGCGCTCTACGCGGAGCTGCTGCTCGAAATGGGCGAATATGAGGCAGCGCGATTCCAGTTTGATTCCTTACGCGGCGATTTGCGCACGCTGGCCGTTGCGCCGCGGTATGCGCGTTATCTGGAGTTCGCCGGCCGCACAGATCTCGCGCGCTGGGTGCTGCGTCGTGCGTTGAGCGATATAGGCGACGCCGATTTGCCGCGTGAGCAGATTGCCTGGTTCCGTCTGCGCGCGGCGGATCTCGAGATTCGTAACGGACGTTTGCGCAACGCGGAGCGTGAACTGGCGAACGGACTGCGCGCAGCGCCAGAGGATGGTCGGCTGTGGGCGGCCCGGGCTCGTCTGCACGCGCTCAAGGGCGACTGGCGCGCCGTCTTGCGCGACGTGGAGCGCGTTGGCGACCGCAGCGACATCGCGACGACCGCGCTTGCGGGCGACGCCTATGCCGCGTTAGGTGACACAGCCAACGCCGCGACAAACTGGAACGCCGCGGAGACGATGGCGCGTGAAAACCCGGAGCCGTTTAACAGGCAGTTTACGCTCTTCCGGCTAGAGCACGGCATCGAAGTCGATGAGACGCGTGCCTTGCTGGAGCGCGAGATCGCGATCCGCCAGGACGTTTACGGTTGGGATCAGCTGGCCTTGGCGCGCTATCTCACGGGCGACCTGCCTGGCGCTGCAGCGGCAATCAAAGAGGCGATGGCTGTGGGGACGCAGGACGCGAATCTGTACTACCGAGCAGCGGTGATCGCCCAGGCACAGGGCGACACTATCCGATCACGCACGCTGGCCGCGCGAGCGTTGCAACTCAACCCACATTTCCATCATCGATACGTAGTAGACGCACGCACGCTCGCAGGCACGCCGTAGTCCGTAGGAACCGTTGGCACTCGCGGCCTAGCGCACGTCTGTCGTGCGTTAGGCCGCTTGCGGCTTCATATCGGCACGATCGCGGCCGCCTAACGTGCCGTATGCCAGGCATCTTGTTAGGCAGGATCGCGCGCTGAGCAATCTGCAACGTGATGACCGGCGTAGACAGGTTCCACGACTCCTAGAGGAGGAAGTACTATGTCTCGCATCAGGACCGCCATGCCGCGCTGGGCGGCGCTCGCTCTGACGCTTGGGACGGTGGCCGCGTTCGGAACCGCAACCTTGATACGCGCATCCGATCATCAGGACACGCCCGAAGTCGAGCTCGCGCAAAAGCCGGACATCAACGACGTGTACGCGTTCCCAGGGGCGAATGAGAGTCGCATCGTCCTCGCCGTCACCACGGCATCACCCATCACGCCGGCGCAGTCGCCGACGATCGGGTTCGATCCAAATCTTCTGTACCAGATCAAGATCGACAACAACGGCGACCGCATCGAGGACCTCGTTATGCAGGTCAAGTTCCTCGGCACTGGCCGTCAGCAGACGGTCCAGCTCTTCGGACCGGTCGCGCCGGTGCAAACCGGCAACAGAAATACGCGGCTTCCCGGCAATCCTGTTCTGTCGGGTCCGACCAACAGCGCACTCGGTTCAGCAAGCGGTATCCAACTACAGGCCGGGCTCTTCGATGACCCGTTCTTCATCGACCTCGCCCAGTTCTTCCGGATCCTCCCCGATCGCCGTCCGGTGAAGGGGCCGCTCTCCAAATTCCCTGACCCCGCGTCGTCGTTCCGGAACCCGGGTTTCGACTTCCTGCGCGGGTTCAACGCGCTGGGGATTGTCATCGAGCTTCCCGAAGGCATGCTGCTCCCGCCTAACGCCGGAGCAGATCCGGTTCTGGGCATCTGGGCTACTACGAGCCGTTAGGCCACCAATCTCATCTGAGGACATACACTATGAGAACAGACATTCCGCGCGCCTTGAGCGTTGCCGCGGTCGCGCTCCTCGCCGCCTGCAGTGACGATCCTGCCGCTACCGAGCCGCTCGCTGTTGAGCCGAGCGCCGAAGTCTCAAACAATCAGAGCGCCGCTCGCGTCTTTTCGCAGCGCGACCGCCTCGCGAATCCACTCGTGAGTGAAGTCATGGTCGTCAAGATTCGGCACGACAAGTACAACTCCGGAATCCCAAGCACCGATGTCGCCGATTGGACCGGCGACCTCACCGCTTTCGTGACTGGTGTGGCCGGACGGAGTCCCGCCTACGCTTCGGCGATTGCCGGAGCGCTGCTCCCCGACATGCTTCTGACGTATCCCAAGCGTGACGGGAAGCCCGTGTTCTGGCTCAGCTGGGTCTTTGGTGGTTTCGGCGGCCGTTCGCTTTCGGACGATGTCGTCGACATCGGTCTCGGTGCGATCTTCGGCACCCTGCTCGGCAACCCGAACAACGTCACGCCCGGCCTAACGACGGACAACGTAAATGCGAACGACAAGCCGTTCCGTTCCACGTTCCCGTACCTGGCCGCAGCGCATTAGAGCTTGCTAGGCGCGAGTGCCGCGGCGGTTGACCGTCGCCGCCGCGGCCAGCCTATCGAGCCACGCTACGCATCACTCGCTGGCGCTCGATAGCAGCATGGGGGCAGATTAGCGCCCCTGTGCGTTACCCGACTCTCGCTCAACTCCAAAGCGAGCTCACGGCAGGCCGGGTCTCGAGCCGCGAGCTCACGGACCAAGCGCTCGACCGCATCGCTGAGCCTAACGGCGAGGGCGCGCGCACATTCATTCGTGTCTTCGCAGACGACGCACGTGTTGCCGCGATCGAATCGGACGCACGCAGCAAGCGCGCCGAATCGCGTCGACCACTCGAAGGCATTCCCGTCAGCGTAAAGGATCTGTGCGATTTCGAAGGCGTGGTCACGTTGGCCGGATCGACAGTTCGCGCGAGTGAGCCGCCCGCTGCACACGACGCCATCGTTGTCGATCGACTCCGTGCGGCCGGCGCCGTGATCGTCGGCACGACGAACATGAACGAGTTCGCCATGGGGACGCCGGGGACGAATCCGCACTACGGGACGCCGCGAAATCCATGGGATCGGGCGACCGGCAGAGTCCCTGGTGGGTCCTCGTCAGGCGCGGCCGTCTCCGTATCAGACGGGATGTGCGCGGTGGCGGTTGGTTCTGACACGGCTGGCTCGATTCGCGTACCGTCGGGGTTCTGTGGCCTAACGGGGTTCAAGCCCACGGCGCGCAGAGTGCCTTTGACCGGTATCTTCCCGCTGTCGCCTTCGCTCGACTCCATCGGCCCTATCGGGCGATCCGTTGCGTGTTGCATGACCGTCGATGCCGTGCTGGCTGGGGAAGCAACTTCTGACATCGCGCGGCGCGATGTAGCGAGCTTGCGCCTTGGCGCCCTAACGACGCTCGTGTTGCAGGACCTGGAGCCGCTTGTGGCGACGATGTATGACGCTGCGCTGCGCAAGTTGCGCCGCGCTGGAGCGAGCGTCGTGGATGTTTCGCTCCCCGTCATCGACGGCATTCCGGACGTATTCAAGAATGGTGGTATTTCGATTTACGAGGCCTATCGTTACCACCGGCCGCTGCTCGATCGCGCGCAAGGAGAATACGATCCCATTGTGTCGCGCCGTTTGCGCGTCGGATCGGTCATCACCGAGAGCGAATACCACGACCTACTACGCACACGCGCTGCGATGATTCAGCAGGCGAACGAGGCGACCCAAGGGTTCGACGCGGTCTTGATGCCCACGTGTCCGATGGTGGCGCCAAGCATCGCGTCGGTGCAGGACATGGATCGCTGGCAGGCGGTGCATCGGCGGTTACTGTATCCGAACTCGATCGCAAACGTGTTGGATCGCTGTGCTCTGACCCTGCCGTTGCAACGGGATGGCGAGCCGCCGGTTGGCCTAACGCTTATGGGCGGAGCGATGCAGGATCGATCGTTGTTCGGCGTGGGACTCGTCATCGAACGTACACTCGCGCGAGCTATGACATGACGGCCGGCCGGGAATTGATCCGCGGCCTTGGCCGTGTCGAGGCGACGTCAGTTGTTATTGGCGGCATAATCGGCGCGAGCATCATGCTGGCGCCGAGTCTGGTGGCGCGTCAGGCTGGCGCGCCCGGCTTGTCGTTGGCGATGTGGTTGTTAGGCGGCGTCATCGCGTTGACCGGGGCATTGTGCATCGCCGAGTTGTCGGCCGCTATGCCGGAGACTGGCGGCACGTACGTCTTTCTCAAGCGTGCGTATCCGGGGACGCCGATCTCGTTCCTGTTCGGCTGGATGATGTTCTTCGCGTACACGTCGTCGGCGATCGCGGCCGTGGCGACCGCGTCGGCGCTGTATGGCGGCTTTTTTCTCGAGAAGGTGATGTCGTACGGGACGTGGGAGCGGCGCGTGGTGGCTGTTGCACTCATCGCCCTCATCACGACGGTGAATTACATTGGCGTTAGGCAAGCTGGGAAGACACAAGCGGCGTTTACGGCGCTCAAGTTGCTGTTGATCGCCGGCGTCATCATCGTCTGCCTCGGCTTCGCCACGTACGCTGGTGGCTTGACTCCGCTGATGCCTGCTGAGGGTGCTCCGCGGGGTTCGTTGGCGCAGGCGATGGTGCTGACGTTGTTCGGATACAGCGGCTGGCACTTCTCAACGAACGTGGCCGGAGAGATCCGTGATCCGCAGCGGAATCTGCCGTTTTCGATCTTGGTTGGGATTGCGGTTGTGATTGTTGTATACGTGCTGGTGAATATTTCGTTCTTGTTGGTGCTGCCGTTTGATCGGTTACGTGAGTCACAGCTGCCGGCGACGGACGCCGTCAGCGCGGCGGTGGGACCGGTTGGGGCCGGGATCGTGTCGATCGCGATCGTCGCGTCCACGTTAGGCACGATCAACGCGCAGTTGTTGAACTATCCGCGCATCGCTTTTGCGATGGCGCGGGATGGTCTCTTCTTCCAAAAGCTGGCACACGTGCACGAGGGACGCTCTACGCCGACGGGGGCGATCATCGCACAGGGCGTCGTAGCGTCAGCGTTCGCGCTTTCAGGGACGTTTACCCAGATCTTGACGTATACGGCTTTCGTGAATCACACCTTCATGAGTCTGATCGTGGCGTCGGTGTTCGTATTGCGGAGGCGCGAGCCGCACATGGCGCGGCCCTACCGAACGTGGGGGTATCCGGTGACGCCAGCGATCTTCCTTGCGGTATCGGCTTGGTATTTATTCGGACTGCTCAAGGATCGCCTAACCGGCAGCCTGATAGGCATCGCAATTATGTTGGCTGGGGTTCCCTTCTACCTGTACTGGCGCGGACGAACAGAATGATGCGCTTGCAGTACGGCGTCTGGTCTCTCTGCGTTCTCTCAACTGCGTTGTCTGCCCAGCGAGCGCCCAAGGCTGCAGCGCCACCACCACCACGTCCTACCCACCAACAACTCGTCGCTCCCCGCCGCACGAGCGATGACTGGCTCCTCGTTAACAACGACTACGCCGGCCAGCGCTACTCGTCAGCCAACCAGATTACACCTCTCAGCGTTAGGCGCATCAGCCCGGTCTGCCACATCGACCTCGGCGTCACGCCCCCCTTCCAATCCAACCCCATCGTCCACAACGGCATCGTCTACATAACGACAACGACCAGCACGATCGCGTTCCGTGGCCACGACTGTGCCCAAGTCTGGCGCCACGAGCGCGCGCCGAAAGATTCACTCAACTACCCGCAACAACGCGGCGTCGCGCTCAAAGACGGCATCGTCGTGCGAGGCACGGCCGACGGATACCTGCTTGCGCTTTCGGCAACCGATGGCGCCGTGCTGTGGGAACGGCAAATCGTCGAGGCGTCCAGCGGCGCGGCGGTCACGATGCCGATCATCCCATTCCGCGACTTCGTCTTCGCCGGAGCGGCAGGAAGTGAATTCGGTGCGCGTGGATGGATCGGCGCCTTCAACATAAAAACCGGCGAGCCGGTCTGGCGCTTCAACACAGTGCCGGCACCTAACGATTCAGCGGCGGCAACCTGGGGGAACCCTAACGACATCGCGGGTGGTGGCGTGTGGACCGCCGTCACGCTCGACCCGGTGCGCGGCGAACTGTACGTCCCGGTAGGAAGCGCCGCACCGCCATTCAACGACGACGGTCGCCCCGGGGCGAACCTCTACACCAGCGGCATGGTCGTGCTCAACGCACGCACGGGCAAGTTGTTGTGGCACCGTCAACAGGTCCCGCACGATATCCGCAACTGGGACCTGACGCACGCAGGTCCACTCTATGACACGCGCGTGCGCAGGCAAACGCGGCGCCTGGTGGCAATGGTCGGGAAAGCAGGCCTGCTCGAGGTCCTGGATCGCAGCACACGACGCGCCGTCTTTGAAACTGCAGTCGTCGCGCGCGACACGATGGCAGCGGCCGTTTCACCTAACGACAAGCGTGTGTGCCCCGGCCCGTTCGGCGGCGTGTCGTACAACGGGCCAGCCTACAGCCCGCGTTCCAATACACTCTATCTCCCCACAGTCGAGTGGTGCGCGATCATCCGCAAAGGCGATCGCGCGCCGATCGTTCCGCGCCGTTTCAACTGGGGCGGCCGCTTCGAATTAGACCCGGTCGAGCGCGCCCGTGGATGGCTCATCGCGGTCGATGCTTCAACGGGTCAGGTACGTTGGCGCTACGCGTCGCGCCGCCCAATGGTGGCGGCGGTCACCGTGACTGCCGGCGATGTCGTATTCGCCGGCGAATTGACCGGTGACTTCATCGCATTGGATGCTCGCACTGGCAGACCGCTGTATCGCTACGCACTCGGCGCGCCGCTCAACGGCGGGATCATCACCTACACGTTAGGCCAGCGACAGTACATCGCTGTGACATCGGGCACGGCCGGGGGCTTTTGGGGCGTCCCGCCGGGCCCGAGTCGAGTGACGCTGTTCTCTCTCCCCTAAATCAAAAGGGGTCAGAAATCAAAAGGGGTCAGAGTCGATTTAAATAGTGGTGGGTAAGTGAATTGCAGGCCCGCGCCACAGTTGAATCGACAATTACCCCGATTGATTTACAACGTGATGATGCCATGCATCTT
>JBQTIF010000070.1:0-61834 GCA_052388395.1 Gemmatimonadaceae bacterium
CAGCAAACGCCGAAAGCGCAGAATGCTGCTCTCGTCAGGCACCACATCGTCGCCCAGGTCGACGCCGACGAAGCGCCGCATCGACTCACTGTCGTAAATCGTCTCTTCCGCCAGCGGCTCCGACAGATCGAACCACTGCTGCAGGAAATAGATGCGCAGCATCTTCTCGATCCCGAGCGTGGGTCGGCCGCGCTCCCCCTTCGGGTAGTGCGGCTCGATCAGCGCGATCAGCTCCTTCCACGGGATCACGCTGTTCATCTCCGTCAAGAAGCGTTCGCGCTTGGTGACTTTGCCTTTCTGCGTCCAAGCCAACTCGGCGAACGTGCGCTGCTGTCCCATGATTACTCCCGGGCAAGTGGATTGCTCGGGACCGCAATACCAAACTTTTCACCCTCCCGCGCAAGCGTTATTTGTGCAGAGGTTCCTTAAAGGGTTAAGGGTTAAGAGTAGACGAAAAGCGCGTCAAACGGTCAACTGCGTAAAACGGTAACGGCGTTAGGCGGTAAGCTGCATACCGTTTAACGCCGTTGACCGTTTTAACGCTCGCGCGTAGGGGACTGGCTAACGCTCTTCAGTCTTGACGTGTAGTGCAGTTGCTGCGGCTATCCTGCGCGATTCCCCAGTCGTACATTGGCGCTGCCTCCGTTCCCCCTGCCGCCCCCCGCAGGACTCCGTGTCCACCGACCCGCCGCGTACCCCCCGCCTCGTCGACTACCTGCTCGTGCCGCTGCTGTATTTCCTGGCGGCGAAAGCGGCCGTCCTGCTCACGGTGCAGCCCGAGAGCACGGCGATCGTCTGGCCGCCCAACGGTGTGTTGCTCGCCGCGCTGATCCGTTTTCGGATGCAGGGCTACCTCGGCTTTGCAGGCCTAACGATTGTCGCCGAAGCCATCGCCGATGCACCGGCGTTCACGCTGCTCGAAAGCGTGCTCTTTGGCCTCGTCAATGTCGCTGAGGTGACGCTCGCTTGTGCGATCCTCATGCGCTGGCGCTTCAACGGACGCTTCACGGCACCAACTGACGTCGTCAAGTTCGTTGTCGCGGGACCGCTGCTTGCTGCGTCCATCGCGGCGTCCCTTGCTGCCGCCGTCAACACATTCGTCCGCGGTGGTAGCGCGAGCTACCTGGAGTTCCTGCGCATCTGGTGGTTAGGCGATGCGGTTGGCCTCATGATCGTGACGCCGCTGCTGTTGGGCCTCTGGATCAAACCGGCGCACGCAGCCCCGTCAGTTCCTACCAAGCTGACCGCTATCGACATGCTGGTCGCGGTGACAGGCCTGGGAGCGATCTCGCTCCTCATCGCCGCGCGTGGTGGTACACTGCTCGGCATGCACGTCGGTCCCGTGCTGCTCTTGCCGTTCGTGATCTTCGTGGCCGTGCGCTTCGGCGTGTCCGGCGCAGCGCTGGCCGTGGCCGCCGTCGCCCTCGTCATCATGATCCTCACGAAACAAGGGTACAGCCTGTTCGGAAGCCTGACGCCACGCGGTGCTGTCGTTCTGGCTCAGGAATTCATCTTCATCACGAGCCTGCTCGCGCTTGGCCCTGCCGCGTTGATGTCACAATTGCGAACAAGTCAGGGTGCGCTCGTCAGGGCCAACGCCGAGCTGACAGCGCGCGCGCGGGCACTCGAACGCTTGAACCAAGGTTTACAGCGCGCAGAAGCCGAAGTCGTCGCGCTCAACGCAAGTCTCGAACAACGAGTGCACGCGCGGACGGCGGAGCTCGAGACGGCGCTGGCGCAAGTGACGCGCCTGCAGCAACTGTTGCCGATCTGCGCCTGGTGCCGCAAGGTGCGCGACGATCACGACTACTGGCAATCGGTCGAGGATTATATCGTTAGGCACACGGACACGCGATTCTCGCACAGCATATGCCCGGAGTGCACGGACAAACTGCTGCCGGAGTCGGCAGAAAAGAGAGCCTAACGCGGCATTAGAACTAGCCCGCGCCTCCCGACGGCGCTCCGATGCATTTGGCCACGCCCAACAGCGATCGTGACGTCATGCGTTCAATGCTGTGACGTTTCTTTGCGGATTCCAGGTGTGCGTTTCTCCGCGCGCTTTGGTCAGCCACGCGTAGAGCGCATCGTAGACCACAAAGCCGTACCGCAGCTGCTCGTGATCGTCCTGATACAACTGCGACAGACCTAACGATATCGCCAGGAGCCCCGCGCACTGCGGCGCGAGATCCAGACGCGCGGTATCGGCACCGCGCACGATCGTCGCCAGCTCAGCCAGTGCGGGATCGCTCAGCTCATACTTCGCCACGATCGCGTCAAAGCTGCACGACGGCCCGTCGTGCGAAAGCTCCACGCCGTCGACGTCAAAGGGGATCGCCCCGCTCTCCTTCGCGCGCGATAACACCTGATCCGGCGGTACGAAAAGAAACTCGGGGGAATCGTCGATGAACCGGGTGATGAGCCAGGGGCAGGCCACCCGATCGATCTTCGGCCGTTCGCGTGTAATCCAGCGCATTTCGACCTCTTGCCGCAAAGAGACCGCAATGATACACTCGTATCATCAATGGTCAAGAGTGTATCACACACGAGGAGCGGGCGATGGCTGCTCTTGCTGCCGCAGCTCCCCGCCAAGCCTGACTACGCCCGGGTCAAACTCTGGCGCCGACTCCAGCCACTCGGCGTCATTGCGTTGCGCAACGCCGTATACGTCTTGCCCAACACACCTGACGCACGCGAGGACTTGGAGTGGATCGCCAAGGAGGTCGAAGGGGACGGTGGAACAGCGGTGGTCTGCGAAGCGACCCTGCTGGAGGGGGTCAGCGACGAGGACCTGGAGGTGCGTTTTCGCGAGCGCGCCGCACAGGGGTACCAGAACATTGCTACGCGCGCCCGTGCCGCGTTAGGCGATCCACCATCGGGCGCCGTCTCGCGGCGCCTGCGCACGCAGCTCGAGGTAGAGATCAAACGCGATCAATTCGGCGGAGCGGGTCGCCCCGCTGCTGAGCAGGCGCTCGCGGCACTCGAAGCGGCATCGCAACCGACTCTCATGGGAACGTCTCCTGACCGACGAAAGAAACAGGCGCCGAGCGGGGCGGTGTGGGTAACGCGCGCCGGAGTCTTTGTTGATCGCATCGCGAGCGCCTGGTTGATCCGCCGCTTCATCGATCGCAAGGCAAAGTTCCGCTTCGTGACGACAACACGTTATGCGCCGCGCAGGAATGAGCTGCGCTTTGACATGTTTCAGGCGGAGTATACGCATCGCGCTGATCGCTGCACTTTCGAGGTGCTGCTGGAAGAATTCGACCTAACGAACCCGGCGCTCCATGCGATCGCTCAGATCGTACACGACATCGATCTCAAGGACGAACGGTTCAACCGCCCTGAAACAGAGGGCATCACACAGCTGCTCCACGGCCTGGCGCTGGCGGAACCTAACGACAGCAAACGCCTCCGCGCTGGTGAACAAATCTTCGACAGCCTCTTCGCGCAGTTCAGCAGCGTGCAGCCGTGACCGCGCCTGTCGTGCCGCTGCGGAAGGGGCTCCCGGCATGGATGACAATCGCGCTGGAGAGTTTCGGCGGTCCGGTCGCGCAGATCGTCGTGTTGCATCGCGTCATCGTGACGGAACGCCGCTGGATCAGCGAAGAACAGTTCCAGCGCGCGTTGAGCTTCTGCATGCTCCTGCCCGGTCCCGAAGCGCAGCAGCTGGCCACATACATCGGCTGGCTGCTGCACGGCCCTCGTGGCGCGATCGTGGCCGGCTCCCTCTTCGTGCTGCCCGGTTTCGTCGTCCTGCTGGCACTGAGCTGGCTATATGTAAGCGTCGGCGATACGACGGTAGCCCAGGGAATACTCGACGGGATCAAACCCGCCGTCGTGGCGATCATCGCGCATGCGCTGTGGCGCATGGCGCGCCGCATCGTTCGCGGCGCTCCGCGCACTGCGATCGCGTTAGGCTCCTTCGCTGCGCTGTTCTTTTTGCGCGCTCCGTTTCCGCTCGTCGTCGCCGGCGGCGGCGCTCTGGGTGCCTGGCTCCTGACCCGCACCGCGCCGCACGCCAACCCCGCGGTGCCGACGCCCGCGCGGCGTACGACGCTCACCGCCGGTGCGCTGTGGCTCGTATTGTGGTTGTTGCCGTTGCTCGTCGCTGCCGTAGCGTTAGGCCGCGACCACGTGCTCGTGGAGGAAGGACGCTTCTTCGCGACGTCGGCACTTGTGACGTTCGGCGGCGCGTATGCTGTGCTCACATACGTCGCCCAGGAAGCTGTGCATCGCTTCCACTGGGTGACTCCAGGAGAGATGGTTACAGGCCTTGGCTTCGCGGAGTCGACGCCGGGACCGCTCATTCAGGTTGTTCAATTCGTCGCATTTCTCGGTGCTTTTCGCGCACCCTATCCGCTGGATCCGCTGACGGCCGGCATCCTTGCGTCGCTGTTGGTGACGTGGCTGACCTTTGTGCCGAGCTTCTTCTTCATCCTTGGCTTCGGTCCGTTGGTCGAACGAGTCGCCCAGAAGCGCCGCTTGTTAGGCGCGCTCGACGGTGTCGCAGCGGCCGTCTTCGGTGCGATGCTGAACCTCGCGTTCTGGTTCGCGCTGCACACTTTGTTTGGCGACGTGCGTGAAGTGACACAGGGCATACTGCACTTCACGGTGCCGCAGCTGTCTAGCGTTGATTGGCCGGCCGTGGTTTTGACGATCGTTGGCATTGTCGTGTTGGTGCGCGCAACGATTACTCACCTTTGGTTGATCGCCGCGGCTGCATTGCTCGGAGTGCTTAGACAGCTCGCTTAGAAATGGTTACGGCTGCAAGACGATCGAGTTAACGTGAGTAGGACGCGGTAGGAGCAGTTGATGACCGGAGTTTTGGCTCGGGCAAAGACATACTTCGTGCTGGCCAGCGTGATCGGATGCAGTTCTCCGGCCCAGGTCGGAGACGCGGACGACGACCTAACGCCTGGCGTGGCGCGCGCGCTCCATATCACACCGGTGAAGGGGTCGTGGACCTGGGATGAAGTTGCTGGTCCTCAGGGCTCAGGGGTCCGGGCGACCCTAACAAACGCCACCGCGCGCTCCTTTATCAGCACCCTGGCCGACAAGTTCAACTCGGCTACTGAACAGGCAAACCTGTACGTCGCCAAAGGCGGCACTTCAGCACTGGAGTGGCGCGATCCCAGTGGCGATTGGGTCCCTAGCGCCCTCGTGCAGCTGGTCGAGGGCGTCAAGCCCGTCCTCCTGCGACGCGGTGGCCACTACACGCTCACAGCGCTGGTGTTTGGGCCTCGCCGTACGGGACTTTACCGCGTCCGCGTCGACTATGTCGCATCCGCTAACGAGGGCGAGTCGCACACGGATTACTCGCCGCCGTTCGAGATTCGTTAGGCTCGCCGCCTCGCTGAGGCGGCGTCATATTCCGCCTGTGTTTGCACGTCGTCGCCAGCGCCCTCGCCGTAAGTCCCGCACTCTCCGCTCCCGCCGCCCACGGCGCCAGGGTCGGTCGCCAGCTCGCATCCGATGGGATCGGATATCCGACGAGCGGCTTCTGCGCATCCGCCTGAAAGATCTCGGCGTTGGGATTACGGGGACGGTGCTGGAGCGGTGCGTCGCGAAGTTGTATGACGAGCTCGATCTGCGCGAGCTGCGGCTCAAACCGCACGTCTGGCTTTCGGACGAATGGTTTTCGCCCGCTGGCGTCCCAGGCTTCGCGGCGCCGTTTTACCTCGCGAATGCGCGGCTGCGGCGGCTGGAGGCGAATCAGCTGCTCGATGTCGAAGGCGCGTCGCGTGCCGAATGCCTACGCATCATGCGCCACGAAGCTGGGCATGCGTTTCAACACGCGTATCAACTGCATCGGCGCCGCAAGTGGCAGCAGCTCTTCGGCAAATCATCGACGCGCTATCCCGAGTATTATCGACCGAATCCTGCCAGCAAGCGCTACGTTCAGCACCTGCGACTGTGGTATGCGCAGAGTCATCCAGACGAAGACTTCGCGGAAACGTTCGCGGTGTGGCTTAAGCCGCGGTCAGATTGGCGTCGTCGTTATGCAGGGTGGCCAGCGATGAAGAAGCTGCTATATGTCGATGCGTTGATGCAGGAGATCGGACAGCGCGCGCCGCCTGTTTCGAACCGGCGTACAGTCGAACCGCTGCACCGCCTCAAGAAAACGCTAGCCGAGCACTACGCGGCGCGGCGCAAGAAGTACACGGTGCGCATGCCGAACATTTACGACACCGATTTGCGGCGCCTCTTCTCTGATCAAAAGCGGCACCGCCGTAACGAGCTGGCGGCTACATTCCTGCGCCGCAACCGCCAGGAGATCCGGCGCCTGGTGGCGAAGTGGACGGGTGAGTATCAGTATACGCTCGATCTCGTGTTAGGCGATATGATTGCGCGATGCCGAGTGCTCAAATTACACGCCGCGGGACCGGAGTGGCCGTTGCTCACTGACTTTTGCGTGCTTCTCACTGTGAAAGCAATGCACTTCCTCTATAGCCAGGGTCGCAAGGATTGGATCGCTCTCTAACATGAGCCTCGGGAGCCTCGGGAGCCTCGGGAGCCTCGCGTGAAGAAGCTGCGCGTCCTCGTGCTCATGCATCCCGACATGGTGCCGCCGGACGATGCGGCCCAGTTGTCGGAGGAAGAGCGCTTCGCGTTCAAAACCGAATGGGACGTGATACGCACGCTGCGCAAGCTCGGTCACGAGACACGCGCGTTAGGTGTACAAACAGAATTCCAGCCGATCCGCGACGCGTTGGATGAATTCAAACCGTCGGTGGCGTTCAATCTCCTGGAAGAATTCCATGGCAACGTGCTGTACGATCAGAACGTGGTCAGTTTGCTGGAGCTGCTGCGCGTGCCGTATACGGGGTGTAATCCGCGCGGGCTCATTATTTCGCGCGAAAAGTCGCTGGCGAAGAAGCTGCTACTCTATCATCGCATCCGCGTGCCGGCCTTCCACGTCTTTCCGCTCGGCCACCAGGTCAAGCGGCCGCGCGCGCTGGCGTTTCCATTGATCGTCAAGAGCCTCACCGAACATGCTTCGTTAGGCATCTCCAAAGCGTCGCTGGTTAACACCGATGAGGAGCTGGCGGAACGGGTTGCGATGGTGCACCGCCGCGTCGCGACGCATGCGCTGGCGGAGCAGTTCATCGCAGGGCGCGAGGTGTATGTGGGTGTGATCGGGAACGAGCGCCTCACCGCACTCCCCACACGCGAGCTTGTATTTGGGAATGCCGCTCCGGACGAGCCGCTCATCGCGACCGAACGCGCCAAGCACAACCTCGAATATCAGAAAAAGCACGGGATCGATCAAAAGGCCGCTGACGATCTACCGCCTAACGTCGCCTCGTCGATCGGACACTTGAGCAAGCGCATCTACCGCATTCTCGGGCTTACTGGTTACGCGCGGCTCGACTATCGCCTAGCCAATGACGGGCAGTTATGGTTCCTGGAAGCGAATCCGAATCCTGAAATCGCCCTTGGCGAAGAGTTTGCTTCCGCGGCCAAGCAGGCGGGGATGGAATATCCGGATCTGCTGCAACGGATAACGACGCTCGGACTCAAGAGTCTCGCGTAGGACCCACGATGCGTAAAACGACCCCACTGCTCGTATTTTCGCGATTGCAGGATGCGATTCGCCGAGCGCGCCCAGCGACCCCTCGTTCGGTCGGCTCGGTCTACTGATCTTGGGCGCGTTAGGGGACGAGCCGAGAGGCGCTCGTGCGATCGATGAACACGATGCCATCAAACTCGAGCGGGAAAACAGCCTCGAGGTCGAACGCAAAGTCGTACGCTGCATAACCAACGTGACGTACGCGATGCCGGCGCTGCAGCCATCCAGCGTCGCTGTCGTGACGCGCGGCGCGCAGATCGACGGTGAGACCAACGCTGGCAGTAGGGCGCGGCACGAGATGCAGCGTCTTCTCGAGGCTACCTGCGGGAGCGGGTAGTGCCGCGGCCGTGATCATCGCGTGGTCGGTGAGGCTTTTCGTCGCCGAGTAGCTTCCCTCGTAGGTGAGCAGACTGAATGTGCGATAGGCGTCGCCATACAGTCGGCGCAACTGCGCACCCATTGTGGCGCCGTTGTAGAAACTCAATTGCGTATCGCCGCCGGCACTCACGTGAATATCGTGCGCCCAAACCACAGCGCGAGCGCCGGGCGTTAGGGTGCGGAGCACCCAGTCCAAGTTCGCGGCCATCAGGCTGTCACGATCGGGAACATTGAGCGTTTCGTTGCCTAACGCCGCCTGTCGGAGCAGGTTCGCCGCCTGTACCGTCCACTCGACGCGCAGTGTGTCACTTCGGCTCGCCGAGCGTCCAAGCCACGCCGAGCGGCGGCCGCTGGTTTCGCGATATAGCAACTCGGCGCGCTCGCGCCAGCTGCGGCGAATCGAGTCGGGGACCTGCGGCGTGGACCACGACCGTTGCGCGTGATACTCGCGCAGCAGCGTGTCCAACATGATCGCGAGATTCGGCTCGGCGATGTCGAGGAATGCGCGCAGCGTGTCAATCGGGCGGCGATGGTCCTGCATATCGTAACCGATGAAGCGCAGCGTGCTGGCTGGTTTCGCCGCGTTATACGCACGCATCCACTCCACAAGCTGTTCCATCTCGTCAGTGTTCCAGACGCGGAACATCACACGCATCGCATCGCGCGCGGTACCATCGGCGCCGTGCACATAACGATTAATCGTTTCGACAGCGATCTGGTTTGCCTCGATGGCGAAGGCAGTGAAGCCTAACCGGCGGACGAGGTAGTCGAGCAGGCGATGCTTCACGAGGAAGAACTCACGCGTACCGTGCGTCGACTCGCCCAGCGCGACGATGCGAGCGTCACCGACGATCTGTCGGAAGAGCTCGAGGTCGCTGTCTTGCGCGCGCGCGGCCGCTGCCGGCGCGGTCACGCTGCGCAATGGCATCGAGTGCGCCGCGAGCCAATCAACTTCCGAACGGCTCGGCTCAGGCCCAGTCGCAAGATCCGTCACCGGAGCGCCGTCGACGGAGAGAACGAAGTCGTCGAACCAGGCGGTTCCAGTTCCGTCCAGCGCCAGGGTCACAACAACTGAATGCGCGTCCTTGGCAACCTGGATCGCCAGCTCATGGCGCGTCCAGTCTGCGTTAAGCGGCGCGTGGAGCGAGGCGGTGTCGGCCGCCGCGACGCGATTGTCTCCCCACGCCTCCAGGGTGATGAATGCGCGCCGCTTCAGCTGCTCAACGCGGATCCAACCAGTGAGCCTAACGCTGCGCCCCGCGGCGAACGCTGATGGCAGCTGCAAGAGAATCGTCTGCGGCGCGTTGCCGGCGGCGCTGTCTGCGAGCGCGATACGCAGGCTGCGATTGCCGCCGCGGCGCACAACGCTGTCTAGCGTGAACGTGGCGCTGGGGCCGCTGGCAAACGGGGACCAACCGTGACTCCAACCCCACGCTTTCTGCGCATCGGCAACGGCGGAACGCTCAAAATCCAGATTGAGCGGACGTTGCGCAGCGACTGGTGCTGCGCTCGCGATACCAGCCACAGCACCAATGCAGCGCAATGAACGTGATGAATACCGCAGGCGACTGATTCCTTTACGCGCCAACTGGCGTGATCACAGCCCGCCGTTCGTCACGATCCTAGTTCTGCGCGACGGCTTTGACGGTCGGGTACTTGATGCCTAACTGCTCGAGATACGTCGCGTACTTCGACGGATCGTAGTAGTACTTCTGCATCTCCGGCCGGTACTTCGCCATGATGTCCGCGTTGAGCCAGATCGCCGGCTTGTCTTGCGGCCGCAAGAACGACGTATACTTGATGTCCTTGGTCTGCACGTTCTTGAAGTAGTCCCACGCGTCAGCGACGATCTTGGGCGTGAGCAGCAGATCCAAGAGCGTTAGGGCCTGCACCTTGGCGCCGGCGACAGCGCCCTTGTGCGCGATCGGCGTTGCCATCGCGATCGCATTCGCCCAGTTATGACCGGGGCCACCTGGAACATTCGAGGGGTAGCGCAGTGTCACCGTTGGCATGTTCCACGAGACGTCACCGATGTCGTCGGAGCCACCACCAGTGAACGGTGCGTTCGGGTTTGGCGTCGGCAGGTCGCGAACCTCAGCGGCCAATCCGCTTTCCCTAACGCCTAACTCCTTCTGCAACCCTTTGGCCAGCGCGAGGTCGTTAGCATCCCAGGTAGGCAGACCCACACGCTTGATGTTGGCGTGCGTTGCCTCGGCGATCGCCTTGTTCATGTGCTGATTCCACGCCGAGCCGAGAATCATCACGGTATCGAGCTGTGTGTCCGTCATGAGCGCGGCCCCCTGCGCGATGCGCTTGGCCGCGTCGAAGTTCGCCATGACGTGCTGGTAGTCGCGTTCGCGGATGTAGAACCAGATCGACGCTGTTTGCGGCACCACGTTAGGCTGATCGCCACCGTCTTTAATCACGTAGTGCGATCGTTGCCCGGGTTCCAGATGCTCGCGGCGGTACTCCCAGCCTTGCGCCATGAGCATCACGGCATCGAGCGCCGATTTGCCGCGCCACGGCGCCCCGGCCGAGTGAGCGGTCTGTCCGCGGAAACGAAACTCGACCGACACCATGGCGCTCCCGCCGCCGCCACCCCATGAGACGCCGAGATCGCTCGACACGTGCGTGAAAAGGTTCGCGTCGACGTCTTTAAAAAGGCCGGCGCGCACGTAGTGCGCCTTGGTGGCGAGTTGCTCTTCAGCAACGCCGGGCCAGAGGAGAAGCGTTCCTGGAATCTTGTCGCGCTCCATGACCTCCTTCACAGAGATCGCGGCGGCGATGTTGACTGCTTGACCGGAGTTATGTCCCTCGCCGTGACCCGGAGCGCCGGCGATCATCGCATCTCTAAATCCAACCGCTGGCTTCTGGCTCGCCTGCGGGATACCGTCGATGTCGGAGCCTAACGCGATCACAGGCTTACCAGAGCCCCATTTCGCCAGCCACGCGGTTGGGATTCCGGCCACGCCACGCTCGATCGTGAATCCGTTCTTTTCCAGGATTCCGGTGAGGTACTTCGACGTCTCGACCTCTTGCATCCCCAATTCGCCGAACGAAAACAGCATGTCGACGATTTCCTGAACGAGCTTGGCGCGCCCGTCGACTTTGGCGAGCGCTTCGGTTTTGAGTTTTTCGAGACGAGGGTCGGGTCTTGCGGCGGGAGTGCGGGGTGCCTGAGCGCTGCCCGTCGCGATCGCGCTGCAAAGAGTCGCTATGGCAAAGAAGGATCGACGCATCATGTCTGCGAGGTCTGAGGTCTGAGGTCTGAGGTCTGAGGTCGAGGAAGTCGTCTACTGCTTCACGGGTCCCTGAACAGGCAAGTCGGTGCGCTTGCTCCATTCATCGAACGAGCCGTCATACATCGCAGCGTCGTAGCCAAGAATACGCGCAGCCAGGTACAACACGCTGGCCTGCATTCCGACGTGGCAGTAGGTGACGACCTTCGTTCCTTTGCGCACACCGGCTTGCTCGAAGAGACGCGCCAGCTTTGCGGGCTCACGGAACATCGAGACTTCGCCTGTCAGCCATGAAAATGGCACATTCAGCGCGCCGGGGACGCGCCCAGCACGCGGGTTGTTGTTGGACGACAACCCAGAGTAAAACTCGGGGACCCGCGCATCGAGCACCGACACCGACGGGTTCTGCAGGTTGGCTGACAGCCAGGTGGCGTCGGCGAGCTTGGCAGCGACGGGACGCACCGTCAGCGATCCGCGCGTCACGTTAGGCATGCTCTGTTCGACCGGACGCCCGGACTCGCGCCAGGCGTCGATCCCGCCGTCGAGCAGAGAGATGCGATCGCCGAGGCCGAGATAGTCCAGCGTGAAAAAGAGACGCGCGGTGTGTGTGATCGGTCCGCCGCTGATCACAATGCGCGAGTCGTCGCCGATACCGATCGATTCCAGCGCCGAATCGAGCACTGCGACGGCTGGCATTTCAGTGGACAGACCGTTGAGCGCCGTCGTGTACGCCTGCCAAGGGAGCCAACGCGCACCAGGAATGTGGCCCGCGTCATAGTCGCCTTTCTGAGCCGCTGTGTGAATCACGACCAGCTTCGGGTCACGCAAACGCTGTTCGAGCCAGCTAGTGGACACCAACAGCGGAGTGTTTTGCGCGGCAGCTATCTGGGGGCCGGCGACCAGCGCCAAAAGCGTTAGGCGGAGTCGAAACGCAGACATAAAATCGGAGGAAGGGGTGGGGATGGCCGCTCGGCGGACTCGCAAGCTGACCTAAGCTAACGGCCGCACCATGCCTCGATAGCTACCCCCGTCGGCGACGCTCCCGCCGCACCGGCTGGCGCGATAGCTTGAGCGCATGAAACACGCACTCATCTTGCTTGCCATCGCCGCGCCAGCGATCGCGTCGGCGCAGTCCGGACTCCGCAGCGCCCCAAGCGGGCGCGGTATCACTCAGATTGCCGTGGCGCCGGCTCGCGTCGAAGGGCAACCGGCACCGACGCCGCTGCTTATCAAGATCGACTACGGGCAGCCGCACGCCCGCGGGCGCGCCATCGCCGGCGCCCTCGAAGCCGACATTGGAAAAGTCTGGCGACTCGGCGCCAATGAAGCCACGTCCTTGCAAACGGACGTTGACCTTCTGATCGGTGGGGCGACGATTCCCAAGGGCACGTACACGCTTTACGCCGAGACCACTCCGAACGCGTGGAAGCTCATCGTGAACCGACGAACCGGCGCCGACGGACTGGAATACCTCGCGTCGGCGGACGTTGCCAAGGTCCCGCTGCAGGCACGCACCCTCTCCTCCCCAATCGAAAGCCTAACGATCTGGCTGATACCTGGCGCGGGCGGCGCGCCGAATGGAGAACTTCGATTCGCCTGGGGCACGCTGGAGCATTCGGTCGCTTGGTCCATCAAGCAATGATGCGTTAGGCAGCGGCTGCCGGCCCGGGCCATGCACGCCGCCCAGCTCGGCATCCGCATAGCATGCCTTTCGCGGTGTGAGGGCAGCGTACGGTCTCTCATTCAGGACGCGCCTTATGTCTGACGATCCACTTCTGCGACTTCATTCGGCCGGCCAGTCGATCTGGCTGGATTACATCGATCGCGAGATGTTGCTCGACGGCTCGCTCGAGCGCCGCATCGCGGAAGACGCGCTCATGGGGATGACGTCGAATCCGACCATTTTTGAAAAGGCGCTGTCGAGCGGACATGCGTACGACGCTCAGATTGCTGAGAGCGCTTCCGACCGTACGGCCTTGGAGCTGTTCGAATTAATCGAAACCGATGATGTGCGCACAGCGTGCGACAAGTTCGCGGGCGTGTTCGAACAGACAGAAGGAAAGGACGGCTTTGTTTCGATCGAGGTGTCCCCGGCCGTTGCAAACACGGCGAGCGATACGATCGAAGAGGCCCAGCGGCTCTGGGCCACGGTAGATCGCCCTAACCTGATGGTCAAAGTGCCAGGAACAGCCGAAGGCGCGAAAGCCGTGCAGCAGCTGATCGGAGATGGGGTCAACGTCAACATCACGCTGCTCTTCGCTGTCGCTGCGCACGACCGTGTGATGCAGAGCTTTCTGGCCGGCCTGGAAGAACGCGTCGCGTTAGGCAAGCCGATCGCTCATGTCGCATCAGTGGCGTCGTTCTTCGTCTCGCGGGTGGACACGGAAGTCGATAAGCGTCTCGATGCGTTGATCGCGGCCGGCGGAGAAGAAGCAAAGCTCGAGACCCTCAAGGGGCAGGCAGCGATCGCGAACGCCAAGCTCGCATATCATCTCTTTCAACAGCGCTTTGCCGGAGAACGCTGGGAGGTACTCGCCCGTCGCGGGGCGCAGGTGCAACGGCCGCTGTGGGCCAGCACGAGCACGAAGAATCCCGCCTATCGCGATGTCATGTACGTGGAGGGTCTGATCGGCCCGCACACGGTGAACACAATGCCTCCGGCGACAATCGACGCATTTCGCGACCACGGCGTCGTCGCACGCACTGTCGACCGCGACCTGGATAAAGCGGAACGGGATCTCGCCGCGCTCGAGGCCGTCGGCATCTCACTGGCGGATGTGACCCAGAAACTGCTCGTCGATGGCATCGCCTCGTTCCAGAAATCGTTCGACTCGCTCCTTGCCGGTCTCGAGCGCAAGACGCACGAATTGGGTCGCGAGCTCCTACCGAGTCGTTAGGCAGACCGCATCGATGCGCCCCCCCCCGTGAGCGCGGGGTATCCGCCCAACCGCTTGCCGCGGACCAAGATCGTCTGTACGCTCGGTCCGGCCACGCGCTCGCGCGAAGCGATGGCGAGTTTGATGGATGCCGGGATGAACGTGGCGCGGATCAACTTCTCGCACGGCACCCAGGAAGAACACGCCGCGACGATCGAGACGCTGCGCTCGCTCGCGCGCACGCGCGAGCAACCGATTGCGATCCTTGGCGATCTCCAGGGGCCGCGTATCCGGATCGGCGACGTGGCGGCTCCGATCGCTGTCGAGCCGGGCGACGATCTTATCCTCGTGTACGAAGAGCGCGCCGGACCGAACGATGTACCGGTCACGTACGACGGTCTCGCCACAGACGTTCATGTCGGTGACCGCATCCTCGTAGACGACGGCCTGATCGAGCTCATGGCGCTCGAGATCGACGGTGGGCGCGTGAAAGCACGTGTCGTACACGGCGGCGTGATCAAGCCGCACAAAGGACTTAACCTGCCGGGTGTCGATGTCAGCGCGCCGTCGGTCACCGACAAAGACCGTGCCGACGCTGAGTTCGCGATGGCGCACGGACTCGACTACCTCGCACTCAGTTTCGTTAGGCGCGCCGAAGATATCGCGACGCTGCGTACCTTCGTCGGTAAGTCCGTACTCATCGTCGCGAAGATCGAGAAGGACAGCGCCCTGACGAACATCGAGAGCATCGTGCAGGCCTCCGATGCTGTCATGGTCGCGCGCGGCGATCTGGGCGTGGAGCTTCCATTCGAGAAGGTACCGATCGCCCAGAAGACGATCATTCGCTTGTGCAATCAGATCGGTCGCCCGGTGATCACGGCGACGCAGATGCTCGAGTCGATGGTTGAGAATCCCCGGCCGACACGTGCCGAGGCGAGCGACGTCGCCAACGCGATTCTGGACGGCACTGACGCCGTGATGCTGTCTGCTGAGACGGCGATCGGGCTATATCCGCGCTTCGCTGTGCAGGCGATGCGTCGGATCATCACGGAAATCGAGCAGCAACCGACGCCACGGCCGCGCGACGATCGGCGGCTGACTGCAGCGGCGAGCACAGCCGAGACAATCGCCGCCGCAAGCGCTACCGCGGTGCGCATGTTAGGCACACAATGCGTCGTCGTCTTTACCAAAAGCGGGTCGAGTGCGCGCATCGTCTCGGCGCAGCGACCACCTGTGCCGATCGTCGTGCTCAGCGATATTCCGCGGACGTATACGCAATTGGCGCTTGTCTGGGGCGTCGTCCCAGTGCTCACGCCGCACGCCGACACGTACGATCAGATGATGAAGCTCGCTCGCGAGGCGCTCGTTAGGATCAAGTTGGCGCGCCCGGGGGACCGGGTCATCGTCACTGCAGGGCATCCATTCGACGTTCCCGGGACGACGAACCTCATGAAGGTCGAGACTGTGTGAAGCTCACGTTCCTCGGCACGGGGACGAGCTTCGGGGTGCCGCAGATCGGCTGCCACTGTCGCGTGTGCCGGTCGCCTGATCCGCGCGACCGCCGCACGCGCGTCGGCGCTGTCGTCGAGACGGACATGGGGACACGTATTCTGATCGACACTCCCCCAGAGCTGCGCCTGCAGTTGATCACGTCCGGCATCGATCGCGTCGATGCGGTTCTGTTCACGCACGATCACGCGGATCATATTCACGGCATCGACGACATACGCGCCGTAACCGTTAGGCGCGATGCGCCGCTCCCCATGTACGCGTCGGCCGATGTCCTCGCGCGGTTGGCGAGCCGCTTTCCCTACATTTTTGACGAGTCGATGCGCCCGTTACCGGGAACATCGAAGCCTGAAGGGCACGGGCGACCGATTACGGATGGTCAGACCATCACGATCGGCGACGCTGAAGTGACCGCGATCGCCGTTCCACACGGTACTGTCACGGTGTTGGCGTATCGCATGGGCGGTCTGGCGTACATCACCGATGCGAAGTCAGTGCCAGCGTCTGTGATCGAGCGGTTGCGTGGCGTGAACGTCCTCGTTGTCAACGCGCTCTTTCATACCGAGCATCCGACGCACCTCAGCATCCCTGAAGCGATGCGCGTCGCGGCGGCCGTTGGCGCGGAACGCACGTACCTAACGCACCTCACGCACGAGAGCTTTCACGCCGATCTCGAGGCTGAGCTGCCGCGCGGCGTCTCGCCAGCGTTCGACGGCCTCGTTGTGAAGGTCGACTAAGGGGAACGCACGAAATGGCGCTGCAGCTCGATTACACGAACATGATGGCCGATGCCGTTCCTGGCGCGATCACACAGGATGTGTGGGACAAAGCGCGCCCGTCGCTCGATGAGGCCCACGCCGATGTTATGCGGCAGCACGCGGCGCGGGTGCTTGGCTTCATCGATCTACCTGGCGATTCACGATTGCTGGACCAGAGTCTAGCGATCAGCAAATGGGCCGCCGACGAGCGCGAGGTGAGTGACGTCGTCGTGTTGGGGATCGGCGGTTCCGCGTTAGGCCCGATCGCATTGCGAACGGCGTTGCGTCAGCCCGGCTGGAACATGCTGGACGAACGGCTCAGAGGCGGACGGCCGCGGCTGCATGTGCTGGACAACATCGACCCAGTGACGATCGTCGCCCTGCTCGACCGGCTGGCGTTGGCGCGCACGCTCTTTCTCGTCGTATCCAAGTCCGGTGGAACAGCGGAGACGATGGCTCAGTTCCTTGTGGTCCGGAAAGCACTGAAGCTCGCGCGGCTCCCGCTGGCTGACCATATCGTCGTCGTCACGGACCCTGCCAAAGGCGCGCTGCGCCCGATCGCGGAGCGCGACGGGCTGCGATCCGCCGAAATTCCGCCTAACGTGGGAGGTCGCTTTAGCGTGTTGAGCCCGGTCGGTGTGCTCCCGGCCGCGCTGATCGGCATCAACGTAAGGCAGTTGCTCGCCGGCGCCCGTGACATGCTGCACCTCTGCAAGGAGGACGATCCACAGCTCAACCCAGCGTTGGCCTATGCGGGGCTGCAATGGCTCGCTGACACGCAGCTCAGCAAGCGGATACACGTGTTCATGCCGTACAGCGATCACTTACGCGATTTCGCCGCGTGGTTCGTGCAGCTCTGGGCAGAAAGTCTCGGTAAGATCGTACCGCGTACCGGGGAGCACGTTGGGCCGACACCCGTCCCCGCTGTCGGCGCTACCGATCAGCACTCTCAGGTGCAGCTCTTCATGGAGGGCCCCGCGGACAAGACAGTCACGTTTGTGAGCGTCAGCCATGCTGAACCAGGGCCTGAGATCCTTGTCAGTCAGCAGGAGGGCGCCGATCTGGCGTATCTTGGCGGTCACACGCTGGGAGAGCTGCTCAACGTGGAACGCCGGGCGACGGCGGGAGCGTTAGCACGCAAAGGTCGGCCGAACATGACGCTCTCACTGGAGCATGTCGACGCGTATGACGTTGGCGCGCTCATAATGTTGCTAGAGCTGGCTACGGCCTATGCTGGCGCCCTGTATGGTGTGAACGCCTTTGATCAGCCCGGAGTGGAACTGGGAAAGCAATTCACCTACGCGATACTCGGCCGCCCTGGATTTGAAGCCGCGCTGAAGGAATGGAAGTCGCTCCCAAAAACGGATCCAAAACGGGTAGTGTGATAGAGTTCCGCTTGCAGCCGCCCGTATACCCTTTGACCTTAGACCTCAGACCTTAGACCGGCTCTTGATGAACTATTTCGCCAACGCGGTCAGCGTCCACGACAGCACTGTAACCGTTCACGATCCGACGGCGCTTAGCACATCGCAAATGGATGCGCTCGTCCATGACGCAGTGTTCGGCGACGAAGCGACGAAGGCGCTCGCGCGCTGGCTCATTTGGGAGATCGGACAGCAAGTTGGCGTTAGGCCGTCGTCGATTCATGAGCTGTACATGGCACGCGGCCGCGGTGAGGTCGGCGGGTTTACGGTACCGGCGATCAACGTGCGCGGTGCGGCGTACGCGACGGCGCGTTCCATTTTCCGCACGGCGATCAAGCTCGACGCCGGCGCGCTGATTCTGGAAATCGCGCGCTCGGAGATCGCGTACACCGATCAGCGCCCCGCGGAGTACGTGAGCGTGATGCTGGCAGCGGCGCTGCGCGAAGGCTTTCGCGGTCCAGTCTTCATTCAAGGCGACCATTTCCAAGTCAACGCAAAGAAATTCGCGGCGGATCCCGTGACTGAAGTCGGTGCCGTCGAAGCGCTCGCGCGCGAAGCGATCGACGCGGGATTCTACAACATCGACGTCGACACGTCGACGCTGGTGGATATCACCAAGCCGGCGTTGGACGAACAGCAAAGGTTGAACTACGAAGTTTGTGTCGCGCTCACAAGGTTCATCCGTGAGCGTCAGCCTAACGGTGTTGTGATCTCAGTTGGCGGCGAGATCGGCGAAGTCGGGAGTCACAACAGCACCGTCGCGGAACTGCGTGCCTTCATGGACGGCTACAACCGCACGCTGGGCGGCGCGGCCGGACTTTCGAAGATCTCCGTGCAGTCTGGAACGTCACACGGCGGAGTCGTTCTCGCGGATGGCTCAATCGCCGACGTCAAGCTCGATTTCCAAACTTAGGAAGAGCTTTCCCGCGTCGCGCGCGTGGAATTCGGTCTTGCCGGCGCCGTGCATCACGGCGCATCGACGCTCCCTGACGACGCATTTCACAACTTCCCGCGCACTGGAACGTGTGAGATTCATTTGGCGACGAACTTTCAGAACATGTTGTACGACGGCTGTCCGGCGCCGCTGCGCGACGACATCTACGGCTGGCTGCGCGAGAACGCGAAGGACGAACGCAAGGCGAGTGATACCGACGAACAGTTTTTGTACAAAACGCGCAAGAAAGCGTTAGGTCCTTTCAAGCGCGCGCTCTGGTCGCTACCGCAGGATGTCGCCGCGAAACTCGACGAACAATACGACGCCAAGTTCGCGTTTCTCTTCACGCAGCTTGGTATTGCGGGGACCAAACCGATCGTGGCACGCACTGTCAAACCGCTCGCGATCCATCGGCCGCGGCCAGGTACACCCGGCTTCGTGACGGTGACAGCCGCGCCGGACGATGCGACGTTGAGTGACTGAGCCGGTTTCCAGCGATTCTCTGCCCGCTGGTGTAGGCGAGATCGACCGAGCGCTCCCACCGGCGGCCCGCCGGCGCACGCGTGCGCTCATCAAAATGAAGAGCGGCGTGTTCACGTTAGGCGCGTACATCCGCCACGTATGGGATGTGAGCAATTCCGACAACGTCATTTTTCTGGCCGCAGCGATCGCGTTCAACATCTTACTGGCCGCGCTGCCGTTCGCGCTGCTCGTGATCTGGATTCTCGCGGACCTTCTTGGGTTACCGCCTGACGAGTCGGCCGCCGCTGTGCGCGCGTTCGTCGAGGGCTTTCTCCCCAGCGTCGGCACGACCGACGCGTCGCCGGTGCACGCCTTTGTGACAGACGCGTTGCGGCTGCGCACGAAAGTCGGAATCCTTGGTGTGATCGGCTACCTCTGGTTCTCCACGAAGTTGTGGGGTACCCTGCGCAGCGCGCTCGCTGAAGTGTTCGACGTGGAAAAGGAGCGCGGAATTGTCGCAGGGAAATTATTCGATCTCCGCGTTACGATCCTGGCGTCGCTCTTGTTGGTCGCGTACGTGACGCTGAGCGCGTATCTCGCACTCTCGCGGACGTGGCGAGCAACCGCGTTAGGTTTGCGCGACGATGTCATGGGGCAGATCGAATATTTCGTCGGGCGCGGTGTCGCCTTCATGGTCATCGCGCTGATCTTTTTCGCGCTGTACAAGTTCCTGCCAAATCGCAGTATGCGCTGGCAGACGGCGCTCGTTGGTGCGCTCTCGTCGGCGGTACTGTTCGAGGTCGCGCGCAACATCTACACCGCCGTGACGCGCGCACTGGATCCCGGTTCACTGTATGCCGGAGCGCTATACGCTGTCATCTCGGTTGTGTTCTGGGCGTATTATGCGGCGCTCCTCTTCCTGATCGGCGGCGAGGTCGCGCAGGTGCACGATCTGAGGTACCAGCATCGCCAAACAAGACTCGCCGCAACAACTGAGTAACCGTCAAGAGCGGCTCACGCTTAGATTCATGCATGCCGATCGACGTTCGCAGCGACACCGTCACGAAGCCGACGCCGGAAATGCGCCTCGCCATCGCCAATGCAGAAGTCGGCGACGACGTCCTCGACGGCGACCCCACCACGCGGCGTCTCGAAGCGCGCGTGGCAGAATTGTTAGGCAAGGAACGCGCAGTGTTCTGTCCCACCGGGACGATGGCCAATCAGATCGCCATCTGGCTACTGGCCGAGCGTGGGACTGAAGTACTCGCGGACGGCAACTCGCACATCCACGACCTCGAGTACGCAGCGACTGCCGCGCTGACTGGCGCCCAACTCCGCCCCGTCACGAGCGACGGCCCAATGATGGACGCCGCATCGTTGCTGAAAGGCATGCGGCCGGCGACGCATGGAACTGTCCGCGCGACCGTTGTCTGCCTCGAGAACACGCACAACAGCGCTGGAGGACTCGTCACGCCCGTCGCGGGGCTGCGCGCCATGGCCGACGTCGCTCGAACGCACGGTTGCGCTGTGCATCTCGATGGCGCGCGACTCTGGAACGCGGCCGTCGCGACAGGAAGCACGCTCGCCGACCTATCGGCGTGCGCCGATACCGTGATGGTCTCCTTCTCAAAGGGATTGGGCGCGCCAGCAGGAGCAGTCGTCGCTCTGCGCGCAGCACTTTACGATCGCGCTGTCGAGGCACGGCGTCGATTCGGTGGCGGAATGCGCCAAAGCGGAGTGCTTGCGGCGGCGGCGCTCTACGGACTCGACAACCACTTCTCGCGACTCGGCGAGGACCACGAGAAAGCGGTGACCTTCTCGCTCGCTGTCGACCGCGCGTTGGCCGCGAGCGTCGTCCCGCCTGAAACGAACATCGTGATGATCGACCTTGCTCCCGGCCTTGTGTCGGGAGACGTCGCATGGCGAGCAGCCGAAAAGGGCGTCCTCATGAGTGTCTGGTCGCCGTCCCGACTTCGCACGGCGTGGCACTATGACGTGAGTGCCGCCGACGCTGCTTCAGCCGGCGAGCGCGTTCGAGAGGCGTTGGATGAAGCGTGGCGCGATCTCGCGGACACTTCGGAATGGCCGACCATGCCTTTAGATTCCGCCTCGCTCCAGGCCCCGAAGGTCGTGGGCCCACCAACTCCGTCAGGACCCCGCAGGTAGCAGCGGTACGTGGTGTCTTGCGTCGCTTCGTTCGGCCTGGAGTAGCGCGCGGGATTGTCGCGGCAGTTCCCCCTGCTTCGAGCCCGCGCGTCTCATTTAAGGGCAGGGAGCTAAGAGCCTGATGATCGCGCTTGCCCGAAAGTATCGCCCGCGCAACTTCGCTTCCGTCGCGGTACAGACGCACGTCGCCACTACGCTAAAAGGAGCGATCGCGCGCGGCCGGGTAGCGCATGGCTACCTGTTTAGCGGGCCGCGTGGCGTCGGGAAGACGACGCTCGCACGCGTACTCGCGATGGCTCTCAACTGCGAGCGCCGCGTCGACGGAGAACCGTGCGGCGAATGTGACTCGTGTCGGCGCATTTGGGCCGGTTCCGCGAGCCTCGACGTCATTGAGATTGACGCCGCGTCGAACCGCGGCGTGGACGACGCGCGTGAACTGCGTGAGCGCGCGATGTACGCGCCATCAGGTGATCAGCGCTACAAGGTGTACATCGTTGACGAAGCGCACATGCTCACGCGCGAGGCGTGGAACGCGCTGCTCAAGATCCTGGAAGAGCCGCCGCCGCGCGTTGTATTTGTGTTTGCGACAACAGAGCCGCAGAAGATCGCGCAATCGGCGCTGCCGGTGCTCAGCCGCTTGCAGCGCTTCGATCTCAAGCGCATCGGCGCCGCAGACATTCGCGATCGTCTATCAACGGTACTGGCGGCGGAAGGCGTGGAAATCGAACAGGCCGCGTTAGGTACTTTGGCGCGCGCCGCCGACGGTTCCATGCGCGATGCACTGAGCCTCACCGACCAGGTGCTGGCGCTCGGCGAAGGATCCATTACCGCCGAACGCGTGCGTCACGCCCTGGGGCTCGTCGCGGAGGACGAACAGCTCGCGTTACTCGACATCGTCGCTGAGCGCCGCGCCAGGGACGTCTTCCCCGCGATAGAACGGCTCATGGATGAGGGGGTCGACCTCGGCGTCCTTCTCAACGGATTCGCCGACATGCTGCGCGCGCAGCTGGCTGTCACGTTAGGCGCCGAACCGCCGGAGGTCTCCGAGCGGGTCCGCAGCGCATTGGAAGAGCGGAAGGAACGTCTCGCTCCCGGCGATCTGCTCCGCATGCTGCACCTCGTCGCCGAGTTGGAGCCGCGCTTCAAGCGCAGCGGCCAGCAGCAAATGCTCTTCGAGGTCTTTCTCGTACGTCTCGCGCTCCTGGATCGAACGGTCCAAATCGAGGACCTGATCGCCCAGCTCGGCGGCGATGCTGAATCGAACCCAGCCAGCGGACCTGAGCCTGAACCGTCGCGTCGGATCGCGCAGCCCGTTCAGCAACCGACTAAGCATCGCGCGGCGCCGCCGACAGCCATGGATAGCGCCGTTGTCCGCTCGGCAACACCGAGCGCTGATCAGGCGCCTGCGACCGAGCCTAACGAAACACAGCGTGCGCCGGCCCCTCCCGGCAGGCTAGATGTCGATGCCGTGAAACGTGGCTGGGATGATTTTCGGTCTGCGGTGCGCCGCGAAAAACCGGTGCTGGCGACCTTTGTCGACAAGGCGAGCCCGATGGCGATTACGGCGTCGGGCGCGCTCCTGCTCGAAGTGCCCGACGCGCCGGCGCGCGAAAGCCTGCAAGCGCGCATCGGTGATCTCTCGGCGCTGGCGCGGACGCAGTTCGGCGCCATTTCGCAGGTCCTGCTGCGCGAAGGGGACGCGCCGCAGCCCCCCGCGGAAGCTGCGGCGCGCATGACGCCGTCGTCGATTCGAACCGAGACAATTGCGTCGCTGCGCAAGCGCGATCCTGTACTGAATGCGGCGATCGACGAGCTCGATCTAGAGCTACTTGACTAGTTGCCTTGCCGCCGCAGCGCGTAGCCAGCTAACTTCCGCTCTAGCTTCGACTTGGACAGCGTCAATGGCTGATTTGCTCAAGATTCTACAGCAGGCGCAGCAGGTCCAGGGTCGGCTGCAACAGCTGCAGGAGCAGCTGCAACAGCTAACCGTCTCCGGCACGGCAGGGGGTGGGATGGTCACTGTCGAAGCCGATGGTCGCGGTCACGTCAAGCGGGTGCGCCTCGATCCGAACGTTGTCAATCCGAATGACGTGGAGATGCTGGAGGATCTCATTTCGGTGGCCGTGAGCGATGCCCAGCAAAAGGCGGCCGCCCTCGCGCAGGACGAGATGAACAAGGTCACCGGTGGGATGAACCTGCCGTTCAAGCTGCCGTTATAGCGCGAGTCGCGTGCTGCCTAACGTGTCAGCGATCGACGAGCTAGTCACAGAATTTGCGCGACTTCCTGGCATCGGCCGAAAGACGGCCGTCCGCCTCACCTACCATCTCCTCAAGCAGCCTGCGGATCGGAGCCAGCGCCTGGCGCGCGCCCTGGTACAGATCACCGAGCGCGTACGCCCCTGCGAGCGCTGCTACAACCTGGCGGAGGGGTCGCTCTGCCCCATTTGTGCTGATCCGAGGCGTGACGCAGCAGTGATTTGCGCCGTCGAAGAGGCGGCTGACATCGCAGCCATCGAGCGGGCCGGTGAGTTCCGCGGTACCTACCATGTGTTGGGCGGCCGCCTGGCGCCGCTCGACGGCGTTGCGGCGGAAGACCTCACGGTGACAGCACTGGCATCCCGAGTGGAACATGGTGGGATTCGTGAAGTCATCGTGGCGACGAATCCGAGCGTGGAAGGCGAGGCGACTGCGCTCTACGTTCAACAACAACTCAGGCCCTTTGGAGTGCGCGTGACGCGGATTGCGCGCGGGCTCCCAATGGGCGGCGATTTGGAGTACGCAGACGGCGGGACGATCGCGCAGGCTCTGGCTGCGCGACGGGACATGACCTAACGAGTGCCAGCTCGACCTCTGACCTCAGACCTCTGACCTATGTCCTACGGCGCCGCCAGCTGGAGCTTCACAAAAGAAGATCAGACCGCGATCCATCAGGTCCTGCAGCGCTTCCTCAGCGACTCGCAGGCCAAGTGCGCGCTGGTCGTCGATCGCAGCGGTCAACTAGTGACGACAGTCGGCGAGCAGCCGCGCTTCGACGCAACGGCGTTCGCGAGCCTTACCGCTGCGGACTTCAGCGCCAACGATCAACTTGCACGCTTAATTGGGGAGACCGACTTCAACACGCTGTTTCACCAAGGGGAGCGTGAATCGATGCTCCTCGCGGACGTCGGACGCCGCGTGATTCTTGTAGTGTTGTTCGACAACAAGACCACCCTTGGACTCGTCAAGCTCAAACTCAAAGGCACGGTGGAGCAACTGGCTCAGCATTTCGCGACCATCGGCACTCGTACGGCACGGCCGGAGCCCGAACGACGACCGCTCCTGGGAAACGTGGATGAAGAGATCGACAAGCTGTTTCAATAGCGCGCGCGCGGAGATCTGATCGATGTCGATGATCAACTACGCGTCGCGCGAGATCAATTGTAAGCTCGTGTATTATGGACCGGGTTTGGGCGGGAAGACGACGAACCTCGAACACGTGTACAAAAAGGTCGCGCCGAGCACCCGCGGAAAACTCATCTCGCTGGCGACGGAAACCGAACGGACACTGTTCTTTGACTTTCTGCCGGTGGATCTCGGCACGATCCGCGGATTCAAAACGCGTTTCCATCTCTATACGGTTCCGGGGCAAGTCTATTACAACGCCAGTCGTAAGCTCATTCTCAAGGGTGTCGACGGCATAGTATTTGTCGCTGACTCGCAGGTCGACCGCATGGAAGCGAACCAGGAATCCATGCAGAACTTGTACGACAATATGGCTGAGTACGGTTACGATCTGACCAAGATGCCGTTCGTTATCCAGTACAACAAGCGGGATCTGCCTAACGCGGCTCCGATTACCGAGCTGCAGGCAGCGTTGAACCCGGGATGGGAGGTGACGGATGGCGCGCGGCAGCGTGTCACCCCCGACCCTTACCACGCCGGGGAAAACCTCGTGGAGCAGGTTCCCACGGGCGAGTGGATCGAGCGGTCGACCTATTTCGCAGCGGTCGCTATCAACGGTGACGGGGTGTTCGATACACTTCGGGCTGTCTCGAAGTTAGTCCTTAAGGCGTTATCCTGACGAGGAAGTGTCGGCGTGAACCTGCCGAACAGCCTAACGATTGGACGCATCGCGGCGACCCCGGCGATCACGGCGCTGATCATGAATCCGCCGTGGCAGTACCGCTTGTCGGCGTGGGTGCTCTTCGTCGTCGCGGCAGTGACCGACTACTACGACGGAAAGCTGGCACGTTCGCGCAATCTGGTCACCAAGACCGGTAAGCTGCTCGATCCCATCGCGGACAAGCTGTTGCTGTTCGCGACGGTAGTGCCGATCTACTGGCTCACGCGCGACGTTGCGATGCTGGCGAACGTTCCGGCGGATCTGCAATGGGACACACCTGGCGTCGTCGGTCCGGTCTCGTTAGGCGAGCCTGAATTACGGCGCTATCCGTTCGTGACGCCGTTTGGCCTGGTGCCGGTGCCTCTGTGGGTCGTAACGATCATCATCGGGCGCGAGCTGTTCATGACTTTGCTGCGCCAGCACGCGGCGCGCCGGGGTGTTGTGATCAGCGCCATCGGTCCGGCGAAGCTCAAGACGACGTTCCAGAATATCTGGGTAGGGACGGCGTTCTTCTGGTTCTTCGCCGCGTCGGCAGCAGCGCAAAACTCGTGGAGCAGTCCGTGGTGGGTACGGTTCGCGCACTTCAACGGGATTGTGGGAACGATTGGTATGATCGCCGCGTTGGGCCTGACTGTGTACTCACTGGGGATTTATTTGCGGCGCTACGGCGGTCTTCTGCTGCCGGGCCGCGCTCCGGCCACACCACCCACCTAATATCAAAGGCTCGCCGCGGATTCACGCCGATTCGCAGAGCGATAAACGCGCGGATATGTCTTTGGGCGAAGCTTTTCGGATATCCGCATGATCCGGATCTGAGCCACTGCTCAAAGTCGCAGCAATGAACGTAGAAATTATCACGATCGGCGACGAGCTCCTTCTGGGCCTAACGATTGACAGCAATGCGGCCTGGCTAGCGCGTGAGCTTGGCTGCATCGGAGTTCGTGTCACATGGCGCACGACCGTGGGAGATACGGCTTCCAACATCGCGGCAGCCGTACGTCTCGCCATGGATCGCACTGGCGCTGCGATTACGACCGGCGGACTGGGACCGACAGCCGATGATCTCACCAAGCCGTCGATCGCCCAGGTCTTCGGCCGTGGAATGCACTTCGACGCCGAGCTCTGGGAAGGACTCAAGGAGCTGTGGCGCGAACGTGGGCGACCCGGCGCAATCCCCGAGGTGAACAAGCAGCAAGTGATGATCCCTGACGGCGCGACGATACTGCCTAACCGCCATGGGACGGCGTCCGGCATCTGGCTGGAGGATGAGCGCGGGCGCTGGGTCGCGATGCTCCCTGGTGTGCCGCGCGAGATGCGCGCGCTGGCAAGCGACGAACTCCTTCCGCGGGTACGGGCTCGGATCGGCGACGCCGCGCGAACCGTCCAGTCGTTCGCGATCCGCACGACGGGGATCGCCGAGTCGCAGCTCCCGGACCTCCTTGGTGAATATGCGACCGAGATCGATGGCATGCGCGTCTCCTATCAGCCGAGCCCTGCCGGTGTCGACCTGCGCCTAACGATTGTCGCTGTCACGACGGACGAGGCAGCACGGCGGCTACGTGCGGCTGGAGACCTGCTACACCGTCGCGTTGGTCCAAGCGTGTATGGTACCGGCAATGAAGATCTCGCCGCGGTGGTGCTGGCTGTCTGTCGCGAACGCGGCTGGCGCATCGCGGTCGCCGAAAGTTGCACCGGCGGCCTGCTCGGTGAGCGCCTAACGAGAATACCTGGATCCAGCGCTGTGTTCATCGGCGGCGTCATCGCCTACGACAACGCGGTGAAGGAGTCGTTGTTGGGAGTGGTGCGGGCTGATCTCGAAAGTCACGGCGCTGTCAGCGAGCACGTTGCGCGCGAAATGGCCAGGGGTGCTCGCGCCGCGACTGGCGCCGACGTCGGCATGGCTATTACCGGCATAGCGGGTCCGGACGGCGGCACACCCGACAAACCCGTCGGGCTGGTATGGGTGGCGATTGACACCCCGGCCGGAGCCAAGGCGTACGGCTGGCGCTACATCGGCGACCGGGCCGAGATCCGCTTCCGGGCAACGCAGGCGGTTTTGGACCTGCTAAGGCGGGTGCTCTCCGGTACGTGAGTCTCAGCGCAAGTCGCTGTGCCAATCCGCGCTGATCAGCGTTTCTGCCGTTGCGACAGCAGAAAGGGGGCACGCACGTTGCACCCCCGACCCTTGCTAATTGAGATTCCTTGATCGACCAACTCATGACTGATCCTTATTTCCCAGACGAGTCCGTGACTCCGAGCGCTGACGGCCAAGACGCCGCGGCGCAGACGACGGAGGAGACGGCACTGCGGCGCGAGCTCGAGGAGCTGCGCGATAAGTATCTGCGCCTCGCCGCCGAGTACGAGAACTTCCGCAAGCGCTCCACGCGCGAGCGCGACGACTCACGCCATCGCGCGCAAGGGGACCTCGTGCTCGGCCTGCTCGACGCGCTCGACGATCTGTCGCGCTTCGCGCACCTCGATCCCGCCGTGACCGACTCAAAAACCGTCGTCGATGGCGCCGAGCTCGTGGAGCGCAAGCTCTTGAAATCACTGGCGGGACACGGGCTCGAGGTCATCAGTCCAGTTGACCATCCGTTCGATCCCGCGCTGCACGAGGCTGTACAGACGGAGCCGGCGCTGTCCTCGGAAGATGACCACATGGTGGGTCGTGTCTTTCAGCCGGGGTACATGCTCAACGGGCGTCTCTTGCGGCCGGCGCGCGTGACGGTGAAACAGTGGCGCGACAATGCGTCGCCTAACGAGTAATGGCACAGCCCAAGGACTACTACGCCGTCTTGGGCGTCTCCGCTAGCGCGAGCCGGGACGAAATCAAAAAGCAGTACCGCCGCCTGGCAAAGAAGCACCATCCCGACGCGAACCCTAACGATCCGAAAGCCGGCGAGCGGTTCAAGGAGATCTCCGAGGCGTATACAGTCATCGGCGACCCTGAGAAGCGAAAACAGTACGACGAGATGCGCCGGCTAGGCGCGTTCAGTGGATTTGGCTCGTCCGGCGCGGCGCGCTCACGACCAAGCGGCGCGCGCGGACCGTACGCAGAGCCAGGGCAGTCGAGTGGCAGCGGTTTCCGCTTTCAAGATTTCGACATCGGCGGACTCGGCGGGCTCGGTGACCTGTTTAGCTCTATCTTCACTGGCAACGAGCGCGGCCGCGCCGCAGGCGATCTCCAAGGGCAGACAGTCGAGGCGACGCTCGAAATTCCATTCAGAACGGCGGCGAGTGGCGGAAAGGTGCCGATCGAGCTCGAGGTCAACGAAGAATGCGCCACATGCGGCGGCAACGGTGCGGCCCCGGGTGCGACGTTCAAGCAATGTCCGGAATGCAACGGGCGTGGCGTTGTGTCGTTCGGCCAGGGAGGATTCGCCGTCAATCGGCCGTGTCCCATGTGCATGGGGCGTGGTCAGGTGCCTAGCGAACGCTGTCCGGTGTGTAAGGGCGCCGGCGAGGTGCGCACGCGCAAAAAGGTCCTCATCACCGTTCCACCGGGGACGGATACCGGAACGAAGATCCGCCTGAAAGGGCAGGGGGGGAGCGGACGTGGCAGCGGTCCTCCAGGCGATCTGCTCATCACCTTTCAGGTGCAACCGGACCGCTTCTACGGTCGCGAAGGGCTCGACCTCATCGCCAAGGTACCGCTGAACATCGCGCAGGCGACGTTAGGCACGACTGTAAGCATCAAGACGTTAGGCGGCAAGAAAGTCTCTCTCAAGATTCCGCCAGGGACGAGCGCCGGGAAGCGCTTTCGCGTCCGCGGCCAGGGGATCGAGAAGGATGGGAAACGCGGCGATCTGATCGTCGAAGCTACGATCACGGTCCCGGAGGATCTGTCCGAAGAGCAACGGCAAAAGATGAAGGACTTTGCAGAGGCCGGGGGCCTCAAGTACTAGTGCCGTTCCAACCGCGCGACAGCCTGCCGATGTATTCCAACGCCACACGGTTGGGACGGCACTCGTGCTGACTATGCTCGTCATCGAAGATGCGCCGCAAATCCGTCGGCTCATCCGCAGTGCGCTCGCGAATGAGATGCGCGTGATCGAGGCAGCGACCGGTCGTGCTGGTATCGACCTCGCAGCGGCCGAGTCGCCGGCTCTGATCGTACTCGATCTCGGTATCCCCGACACGTCAGGGATCGAGCTGTGTCGCGAAGTGCGCCAGTGGTCGAGCGTACCGATCATCGCGCTTTCGGCGCAGCACGCGGATACGGAGAAGGCCGCTGTGCTCACTGCCGGCGCGGATGACTACCTCACGAAGCCATTTAGCACGATCGAATTCAGCGCGCGGGTTCGCGCACAGCTGCGGCGGGCGCGCACTGGGGGGAAGCCGCCAAGCGATGTCGTTGTGCGACTAGGAAGCCTAACGATTGATCTGCAGCACCGCCGCGTCGAGCGCGATGGCGATGCGGTGCACCTCACACCCACGGAGTGGGCCCTGCTGCGAACCTTGGTGTCGCACCCGAGTGAGACGCTTTCGCACCAGCGCTTGTTCACGGCGGTGTGGGGGAACGCGAGCGGTGACGCGCAGCAGTATTTGCGCGTGTACGTCGGTCACTTACGGCGGAAGATCGAGGCCGATCCCGTTCGACCGCGCTACATCCAAACAGAGCCCGCCGTGGGATATCGTTTCGAGCCGGAGTCTTCGGCCGCGGACGGTCCCTAACGCGGACCACGCTGCCGCAGCGCGTCGCGCACGGCACGGGCATCACTGCTGTCGCTGCGATTTGCCGCTCCGCGAGCTGCGAGCGTGTCATAAAATGCGACCGACGTAGCGAAACGTCGCTCGGCGGCGGCGTGATCGTTCCGCGCCAGGTATACATCACCGAGACGGCGATTGATCAGCGCCATGCCGCGCACAAGCTGGGAGTTTTTAGGATCCGCGCGGTAGAGCGTATTGCGCAGTTCGAACGAGTGCTCGCATGCAGCGAGCGCAGCGTCGCTGTCGCCGTGGCGCAAATGCATCGCGCAGAGGAGAAAGTGTGTGATGGCGAGGTCGCGTTTCGCATTAACGCTGGATGGCCGCTCGGCCGTGAGCATCTCACGCAGTTTGAGTGATTCGCCTAACGTGATCGCGGCGTTTGGGTGACCCGCCTGATCCTCGAGCCTGCCGATGCGCTCGAACAGCAGCGCGCGGTAGCGTTTGTTTTCGTAGACGTCGGGGGGCTCATCAGCGATCGCCTCGAGCAGGCGCAACGCTTCTTTGTACGCCGCGGTCGTTCCCGCCGTGTCTCCGAGGTTGGCGAACGCCGGATGGCCGAGGAGGTCGCCAAGTTTGATATGGCTCACGGCCAGCTGATGCGTCGCGATGGGTTCCGGCGTGAGGCTGTCGATGGCGGCGTATGTTTGCAGTGCTCGGCGTTGATATGTAAGGGCGTCGCGGGGGTTGCCTAACGGCGCCGTCACGTCGGCGAGTCGTTCGTAGCCGAGAGCAAGCGTGCGCCGCGCCCTGGTGTCGTTCGGTGCATCCGCCACCATGCGTTGGGCGATCAGCAGCCCTTTCGCATAGGATGCCAGCGCACCGCGCATGTCCCCCAGGTTGGCATTGGTCGGGTTTCCCTGCACGTCGCCGACGCGCTGATACGCCAGCGCCAGCTCATTGTCGAGCGACGGGTCCTTCCCGACGTCGCGCGCGGACTTGTCGAGAAACTCCAGCGCGATCTTGATGACGTTGCCGCGGACGGCGGTGGCGCCGGGGAGATCGGCGATAGCGTCGTGCACATCGAAGATCAGCGCATTGGCCAGACGCCGCCCTTCGCGATAGCGCGCGTCAGCTCGCTGAGCCTGGAGGAACGTCGTTATCGCTCCGGCAGTCACCGACAGGAGAAGTAGGATGGTCGCCGCTGTCTCCCAGCGGTGACGCCTAACGAACTTGCCGGTGCGATAGGTCCACGCGTCGCGTTGCGCCGTAACGGGCCAACCGTCGAGGTGGCGCTGGATGTCCTGCGACAGGCGCTCGACAGATTCGTAGCGTCGCTCGGGCTCCTTGCGCAACGTCGTCAGCACGATGGCATCGAGATCGCCGCGCAGTGTGCGGCGCAAAGTACCTAACGAGCGTGCGCGGCTCGCTTCCACCATGTCCGCACTGACCGCTCGGCTCGGCGGCACCGGAGGCACTTCGGCGATGATGCGCTCGACGTCGGCGTACGACTTGTTGCGCAAATCGAAGGGGCGCTGGCCGGCCAGCATCTCGTAGAGCACCAGGCCAAGCGAGTAGACATCGGACGCCGTCGAAACGATGCCGCCACGTAGCTGCTCAGGGCTGGCGTATTCGGGAGTCAGCACGCGTTCGTGCCCCAGCGTGAGCGGGACCTCGGACGATGTCCCCTCGGCGTCCGCGGCGCCTAACAACTTCGCGATGCCGAAATCCAGCAGCTTCACGACGCCGTCGCCGGTGACCAGGATGTTCCCCGGCTTGAGGTCGCGGTGCACGATGAGCCGACTGTGTGCGTGCTGCAGCGCCGCGCAGATCTGCAGCGCCAGCACAACGCGCTGGCGAATCGTTAGGCGATGCGTGGCGCAATAGACGTCGATCGCAACGCCCTCGACGTACTCCATGACGAGGTACGCGATGCCGTCACTTGTTGTACCACCATCATGCAGCGCCGCGATGTTTGGCTGCTGCAGCCCCGCAAGAATCTGCCGCTCCTGTCGGAAACGGCGCATGAGCGACTCGCTCGGCACGGCACGACCGACGGTCTTGATCGCGACGCGGCCCTCATATGCCTGATCGGCTCTTGCCGCCTCGTATACCGCCCCCATACCACCGCGGCCGATTTCACGCAGCAGGACGTACGGCCCAATGCGCGCCATCGCTCCCAAGGTCGGCGCCATCGCCTCTGGATGCTGGGTGGCGTGCTGCCAGGCAGGATGGTCGAATCGCGTTCCAGCCCCCTCCAGCGACGTGACGAGCGATTCGACCTCGCGACGTACCTCGTCTGACTCCACGGCCAAGCCGTTCAGAATGCGCTGTCGATCGGCTTCCGTTGCAGCGTCCGCGAGCTGCACGAGCAGCTCGGCAACACGCTCACGGTCATCGGTGGAGAGGGGCATGCGGCGGAGACGACTGGCGGGCAGGGAATGTGACGGCGGTCACCGTTCTGCGCTATGCCGGGAGCGACTAGCATCGTCGCTTGGGCAAAACAAGGCGCTTTGAGTGAACTGCGCCGAGTCTCCAGAATTCAGGAGGGCGGGCTCACCGGTTTTTTGCTTCCGACAGATCGTAAACTCGGTGAGCAACGCGTCCTCGATTCTGGCGACTGGGCGCTCGCTGCTCAGAGCTCCTTGTTTTGATCTTGATCCGGAGATGTACGATTGGGCACTGGCAACCTAACGAGACTATGACGCAGGATACCTGGACCTCTGTTGACGCCTACATCGCCGATCTCTTCATCGGAGCTGATCCGGTGCTCGAGGACGCACTCGCCGACAGCAATGCGGCCGGACTCCCCGCTATCGCGGTGGCTCCACATGAAGGGAAGCTGCTGATGCTTTTGGCGCGGGCCATCGGCGCGCGGCGGATTCTGGAGGTCGGGACACTCGGCGGTTACAGCACGATCTGGCTCGCGCGAGCGCTACCTAACGAGGGGCGCCTGATCACGCTGGAGTACGATCCGAAACACGCCGACGTCGCCCGTGCCAACATCGCGCGCGCTGGGCTGAGTGGCATTGTCGATGTGCGAGTGGGCCGCGCGATCGACACGCTCCCGCAAATCCAAGCGGAGGGGTTGGAGCCGTTCGATCTCATCTTCATCGACGCGGACAAGCAAGGCTACGTCGACTACCTCGAGTGGTCGCTGGAGCTCTCGCGCCGCGGTACGCTGATCATCGCGGACAATGTCATCCGCGATGGCAAGGTGCTCGATGCCACCACCGAGGACGCGTTGGTTCAGGGTGTGCGACGTTATAACGAGGTGCTGGCCGCCGAGCCGCGCGTCATCGCAACAGCAATTCAGACAGTGGGAAACAAGGGGTACGACGGGATGGCGATGGCACTCGTCATCGCGGACCGGTAGGCGCTCTGCTGCAGATGACAGCGGTTCCGCTCTTACGTGTGACCAATATCGCCCCCCTGGACGCCCTCGCTCCGCAGCGAGAAACCGCATCCACAGGCCGAAGCACAGTCACACTCACAACGTGGTCCAAAGGAATAGCAACGAGTCGCTGCACGCCGCCGTCTAAGCCGACCCCGTCGAGCATGACATTGGGCTGCTCGCCCGGCGCTGGTGCGGTAAGGGCAATTCTTTCTCCTTGTTGTGTGACTCGGCGTGTTGCCATCCCGGTACCGGCGTCTCATGTTGTCGGGCGGCACAGCAGGGGCTATGTGCTCCTACTGGGCATAACGAGGACTCGCGCTACAACACGACATCCCGCTCCTTCGCTGGAGTGATTTGATGAGCGCCGCGGCGTCGCGAACGGACGTCCTCAGTGAACTACGCAGCGGCCAGCAAGCGTCGCTGGATCGACTAGTCCCGCTGGTCTACGAGGAGCTTCGCGCGATCGCGCATAGACACCTGATCGCGCGCGGGCACGGTGTGGGGGCGACGTTGCAGACCACCGCGCTCGTGCACGAGGCATACCTCAAGCTTGTGGATCAGTCACGAGCGGGCTGGCAAGATCGGGCGCATTTCCTCGCTCTTGCGTCATTGGCGATGCGCCACGTGCTGGTAGACCGCGCGAAGGCGCGTGTAGCGCTCAAGCGCGGGGGCGATCATCGCCGCATCACGCTCGATGAAGAGAACATCGCTGTCGACGATCAACCGGAAGCGCTGCTCCAGCTCAACGAAGCGCTGAATCGCCTCGCGGAACTACAGCCTAGGCTCGCACGCGTGGTCGAGTGTCGATTCTTTGGTGGCCTAACGGAAGAAGAGATTGGCGAAGCGCTCGGCCTAACGGTGCGAACCGTGCAGCGCGATTGGGCGAAGGCGCGCATGTTGCTGCGGCGCGCGCTGGAGTCGTGAGCGGCATATGTCGATCGCGCCTAACGGTTGACAGCAGCTAGAAGCGCTGCTCTCACCGCTCATTTCAACGAACCTTTGAGAGCGAGCGCCGCTGCTTTACGTCCAATCTCCTGGCCGGCCACAATGTCGAAGCGATAGTGGATGCCGCCGTAGACACGCGACATCCCCGTCTCGGTGACAATTCCCTCCAAACGCGTCTTCTGACTTGGAAACGCATCGGCGAGCACCGTCATGATGGCGCTCGTTATGCATGAGTGTGCTGATGGATAAGCCGGATGATTTGGCAGCCCAATCGGCAGCGTGATCGCAGCATCCGCCTGCGACGGTCTGATATACCAGTACGCGAACTTCGAATCGAAGCAGGCGATCTGTGCGTCGAACGATGCGGCGTTCGCGTAGGCGAGGATGCGAGCAGCGTCCGCCTCATTGCGCCCATGTTCGCGAATGATGTCGTCAGCGATCAGGTTGATCGCGCCCGCTGTAAACGGACCGCTCGCGGTATTCCAAAACTGCGCAATCGCGAGCTGTTCGCTCGTGCGTTTATCTGAGATCGAGCGCACTTCGCTGAGCGCGGTCATGAACTCCGCCGAGCCGAATGCCGGTGGCGCCGGCGCCCGCAACTCGGCAGGATCGGTGAGGAAAAATGGGCGAGCGCCGTGCAGCGATCGCACAACCGCGCCGGCTGAGACCCAATAGCCGGTGCCGCTTGCCGGTGCCGGTGGAGCGGTCACCAGATAGTTGTCGCTGCGCGCAAAGGTGAGCACGTCCGAGCCAACCTTGCGTCCTATCGCTTCGCCCGCGACTGCGTCGTCATTACGAGTGGCGGGCCATGGCGGTACAGCGAGGTCGCTGTTTAACTGCGCCTCGTTCGCGGCAACGTCCAACGGAAAGAACGAATTCAGAACCGCGACTGACGCGCCGCCAACCGCGGCGGATAACGACGGAGCTTTGGGTTGCTGAGGCGCCGCTTGCGCGGCCAGTACGGCGCGATGTTGCGCGAGCGACAAGTACGTCAGGATCCGGCTCACGGCCGCTTGGCCGTTGGTCGCAGGTGGCCGTGCGACCACTAGAGCGACCGCGCGCTGATTCCAGCGGACACTGGCCGTGACCCTAACGCTGTCGGCTGGTGCCGCGGCCGGCTCGGTGACCGCGGCAGCATCGCTGCATGCGGCGACAACGATGGCGCAGACGAATGCACGCATCGGCGTGCGCTTTCGAGTTCTCGATAACATGGTTTCCTCGGGGGGTGAGCTTGCTTACGAGGCATTAACGAGAACCCAACCCAAAACCCGACATCCGTTGCGCGCGAACTCGTGTTCCTCGACATAGTGAGCCGAACGGCCGGGCGAGCCGCCGAATAGTCGTCGACGGCTCGCCGCGCTCCATTCAACATGCGAGCGAGGCCTTGGTCACGCTCGGCGGCTCCTTACGGCTCCACGTCCTCGTTAGGCAGGGCTCGTTAAATGGCGCTCGGCCACTGCCACTCCACGCGCTTACCGCGTTTTGTACATCACGACCGCGTTGTCAGGAATGAAGTCGTCGATGTCGCCGCCGCCATCGCCGTTCCTGTTGCGGGCTTCGATATGCAGTTCATTGCCGCTCGATCTGAGTACGCCCGAGCCGATGAGCATGACTTTCCCGTTCCATGTGTCCTTATTGGGACTCACCGGGATTCACATTTGGGCAACCAAAGGCGAAGTCCTTCGTGGGGCCGACAAAGGGCACGTCGGGCTGCATGCTTCCGAGGAAGTCAGGGTCATTGCCGAATCCCTGCCTTACCGCGATGACAGTGCTGAAATCTGCTGACGTAGCGTATCTCCTGTGACATCGCGTATGGCCGATGAGCACGCGCGCCCGGTCACCCTGAGTAACGAGTAACAGGCGCGCGACCCGACATGCCACGTGGTATCTTGCTCCTGCGCGGCGCCGATGTTGCTGGCGCGCAGCCGGCGCTTGTCAGATCGTTCGCACCCCAGGAGTTGCTATGCTCGTGATGCTCTGTCGCAACCGCGTGAATGATTTCCAAAAATGGAAGGCGGTCCTGGACACTCACTCAGCAGCCCATAAGGCTGCCGGGATGCGACTGCGCGATCTGTGGCGCGACGTGCAAGATCCACGTAACGTCTACTTCGTTTTCGAGGTGGCGAGCGTTGACAAGGCGCGCGCGTTCATCAACGATCCAGCGGAGATCGCTGCAGGAAAGAGCTCAGGTGTTCTCGAGGGAGAGTATCACTTTCTCGAGAGCGCGCCGCGGTATTAGCACCCAACCAGGATCAACCGCAAAGTCGGTGTGACGCCGCCTAACGACTGGCTCGAGCTCGAGACGCTGGTCGACCAAGTACTCGACGTCGCACCGGAGCAGCGATCCGCGCTCATCGAGCGACTGAGCGGCGGCGATGCCGAACGCCGCTCAGCGCTGCAGCGACTCGTCGCCGAGTGCGAGCGCGATCACCCCTTCCTCAACAGCCCTGCGGCTGAGCGCTTCTCGGCGCTCTTGAACGACCCGGCTACCACGCTGCCCGAGCAGCTCGCTGGTCGCTACCGGATCACGCGCGAGTTGGGGCGGGGCGGAATGGCTATCGTGTATCTGGCGGAGGATGTGAAGCACCACCGCCAGGTCGCCGTGAAAATCGTGCGGCCGGAGCTGGCCGCCGCGTTAGGCCACGAACGTTTCTTACGCGAGATCGAGATCGCGGCCAAGCTGCACCACCCGCACATCGTGTCGCTGTACGACTCCGGCGAGGCTGGCGCTCTTCTGTACTATGTGATGCCTTACGAGGAAGGGCTCTCGCTGCGGCAGAAGCTCGTGCGGGATGCGCAGATACCCATTCCCGACGCAGTGCGCATCCTCCGGGACGTCGCCGACGCGCTGGCTTACGCCCACGAGCATGGCGTCGTCCATCGCGACATCAAGCCGGAAAACGTGATGTTGAGCGGCCGTCATGCCATGGTCACCGACTTCGGCGTAGCCAAGGCGTTTAGCGACGCAACGGATCAGCGGGCGCTGACAACAGCAGGCATGGCGTTAGGCACGCCCGCGTATATGGCGCCCGAGCAGATCGTGGCGGATCCGCTCGTGGACCATCGCGCGGACATCTACGCCTTTGGGGCGATGGCGTACGAGCTCCTCGCCGGACGGCCCCCATTCGTGCGGCCCAGTATACAAGGCGTGCTGGGCGCGCACATGACGGAACTAGCCGAACCGGTCTCGCGACACCGGGATGCATTACCCGCTCCGCTTGCCGCGCTTGTGATGCGCTGCCTCGAAAAGAAACCGGCAGATCGCTGGCAGAGCGCCGACGACATCCTACACGCCATCGAGGCTCTTCCCGCGCCCACTCCTGCTCCCGGCGCCGCGCGGCGTCCGCGGTGGAAGTCGCAGGCAGCGATCGCCGCTGCCGCACTGCTCGCCATCACCGCTTTGTCGGCGGTGTGGATACGTCAGCTCGGCGATAGCGCAGGCACGATACAACAGTCAGCCGGCACGTTAGGCAAGGAGGCGCAGCAGTCGAAAACGATCGCCGTTCTTCCGTTCGAGAATCTCGGTCCCGCCGATAACGATTACTTCGCGGCCGGCATGACGGATGAGATCACGAGCCGGTTAGGGGCGGTAAGTGGACTGGCGCTGGTATCGCGCCGGGCCGCGCAGCGGTACGCAGGCAGTGACCTAACGATGCAGGAGGTCGGCGGCAAACTAGGATCTGATTATCTGCTGACCGGCCTCGTACGCTGGACGGGAAGTGACTCGAGCCGCGTCCGCATCACGCTCGAGCTGCTGAGCGCAAAAGACGAAAAACAAATCTGGACAGAGAACTACGATCGTGTGATCGATGACATCTTCGAGGTGCAGTCGGATATTGCTGGAAAGGTCAGTGAGAAGTTGGGAGTCACGCTGCTCGAGCGGGAGCGCACCAGGTTAACTGCGGAGCCGACCACTAACCACGAAGCGTACAAGCTCTACCTCAAGGGTCGGCACTTTTGGAATAAGCGCACCGAAGAAAACCTCCAAATTGCTCTCGGCTATTTCCAACAGGCAGTTGATCTGGACCCTAGTTATTCACTCGCCTGGGCGGGAATCGCCGACGCGTGGATTTCTCGTGGTTGGTACGGACGCCTCGCACCGCGCGAGACGTATCCCAAAGCCAAACATGCCGCCATCAAGGCATTGGAGCTCGACAGCACTCTCGCAGACGCGCAGTTATCGCTGGCGCATATCCAATTTCAATTTGACCATGACTGGGATGCCGCGGAGCGCGGGTACCGCAAGGCTCTCGTCCTCAACCCGAAGCATCCAGTCGCGCACCATTGGTATGGCGGGTTTTTGACGACGAAGGGGCAGCACAAAGAGGCGCTGGAACAAGCGGAGATCGCGCGCGCGCTCGATCCCTTATCGCCGATCATCCAAACCTGGGTGGGCTTACGCTACTACTTCGCCGCGAGGCATGCAGCAGCGATCGAGGAGCACCTGAAGGCGCTGGACCTTGATTCCAGTTTCGCCCCAGCGCATTGGCACCTCGGCTGGGCATATGAGCAAATACGTCGCTTCGATCAAGGCATTTCGGAAGCGAAACGGGCGTTCGCCATAGACTCGGGAAGCTTGGTTTATCTCGCGTCGCTCGGTCACGCGTACGCCAAAGCAGGGAAGCACAACGAAGCGCGCGAAACGCTCGCTCGCCTGGCGCGGGAGTCACAGAAGCGACATGTGTCCGCCTACCATGTTGGCGTCATTCATTTCGCGTTAGGCGACGAGGCGGCTGGATTGGAATGGCTGGAGCGGGCACTTGAAGAGCGCTCGCCCTGGATTGGTTATCTCAACGTCGACCCGCGCGTTGATCTCGTGCGCTCGCACCCACGCTTCGAACGCCTCCTGACGAAGGCGCGGCTGCGTCAGTAAGCTGCTTCAGTGTTAGGCTGCCAGAACTGGCAGCTCGCTGCGTGGCCCGGCGCGCTCGATCACGCCGCCGCCTAACACACGCTCCTCGTTGTAGAGCACGAGCGACTGCCCCGGCGTGATCGCCGCGACCGGCTCCTCCAACGCGAGCTCGATCTCACCCGCGTCAATGCGCACGAGCTCGGCGGCGACAACGCTCGCGCGATGACGCACTTGCACGTGCACACGCGCGCCTAACGCGGGCTCGTCGCCCAGCCAGTTGACTGCACGCGCCACGACGCCACGGCCGAGTAGCTCCTCGCGCGGCCCGATCACGACGGCGCGATCGGCGGGACGGATCGCCACGACGTACATCGGCTCCGCAAAGCCGCCCGGCAGCCCGCGACGCTGCCCGATGGTGTACCGCGCATACCCGTGATGCTCACCCACGGTGCGTCCATCGCTCAACATCATCGGTCCAGCAGCTAACGCCGGTGTCGCCGCGCCGAGACGCCGCGCAATGACCTTGGCGTGATCGCCATCGGGCACGAAACAGATGTCCTGGCTCTCGACCTTCTCGGCGATGACTTCAAGGCCTAACGCATGCGCGCGGCGCCGCGTCTCCGGCTTTGTGAGATCACCCACGGGCAGCAGCATGCGCGCCACCACGCCGCGCGCGATCCCCCATAAGAAATACGACTGATCCTTGCTGTGATCGCGTCCGCGATACAGCGCGCCGTCGACAACGCGCGCGTAGTGACCCGTGGCGACAAACTCGGCATCGATCGCATCAGCCTTGCGCAGCAAGTCGCGGAACTTGGTGAACGTGTTGCAGCGCACGCACGGAATCGGTGTGCGTCCCCGCGCATACTCGTTCACAAAGTCGTCGACGACGTCATGACCGAAGCTGCTCTCGAGATTCAGCACGTAGTGCGGAATGCCGAGCTGCTGGCACACCCGTCGTGCGTCGTTGATCGAATCCAGCGAGCAGCACGGCCGATCCGGCACATCCTCGCCGTAGCAAAAGAGCTTCATCGTCGCGCCAACGACGTCGAAGCCTTGCTGCACGAGCAACGCCGCAGCGACCGAAGAATCGACGCCGCCGCTCATCGCAACGAGCACGCGCGTCATGTCTGACCTGCGAGTCGCCGTGCCTTCTGAATGAGCGCCGGAAATAGCTCGGCGACGCGCGCAATGCCATCATCCGTCGTTAGGCTTCCAAGGCTCATTCGGATAGCGGACGACGCGACCTCCGGCCGCACACCCATCGCGCTCAGCACGTGCGACGGCGTCACGCTCCCACTCTGACAGGCGGATCCAGCGGAACACGCCACCCCTTGAAGGTCGAGGGCCATGAGCAGCGACTCGGAATCCGTGCCGGCGACCGAGATGTTCAAGATGTGCGGGGCACGCGGAGCGCCACGACCGTGCACAATGGCATCGGGAATTCGCGCCAGTAGCGCTCGCTCAAGCTGCTCACGCAGCTGGACGAGGCGACTACATTCGCTGTCGCGTTCTTCCACAGCTAGTTCCGCCGCACGCGCGAGCCCGACGGCGAAGGCGACATTCTCAGTCCCCGGACGCCGGCCACGATCCTGATCACCACCATGCATCATCGGCTCGATGCGCACACCGCGCCTAACGAACAACGCGCCGATCCCTTTGGGTGCGCCGATCTTGTGTCCCGAAATCGTGAGCAGGTCGATAGGGAGCTCGGCGAGGTTGATGGCGACTTTACCGAAGGCCTGCACAGCGTCGGTGTGGAAGATCGCGCCGCGCTCCTTCGCAGTCGCCGCCAACTCAGGGACGGGCTGCATCACGCCGATCTCGTTATTGACCCACATCACACTGGCCACGGCAGCGCGCGCATCGACTTTGGCGGTGTACGACGCGACGTCCACGACGCCATGCTCGTTCACATCCACGAGCCGCTCCTCGCCTCCTTCCGCGGCAATGTGGTGCGCAGCGGCGAGAACGGCCTTGTGTTCGATGGGCGTGGTGACGATAGCGGGACGCTCTTTGCGCACGGAGTGCCACACGCCGAGCAGGGCGAGGTTATCGGCCTCTGTGCCGCACGATGTAAAGACAACTTCATCGACGCGCGCGCCTAACGTGCGAGCCAGGCGCTCCCGAGCCTCGTCCAGCGCTGTGCGCGCTTCGCGTCCCCAGCGGTGCGCGCTGGAGGGGTTGCCAAAGCGCGCCCCAAAAAATGGCGCCATCGCTTCGACCACTTCCGGACGGACCGGTGTCGTGGCTGCATGGTCGAGGTAAACCGGCTGACGCATAGGGAGACGAATATAACGGCTCCGAGTAGGCTTCGGCCCGGGGTCGGATCTTGAAATACGTGTCCTACACGTTGCGGGCGCCAGCATTTAAGCGCGCGCGCGCGTATGATGGCGACCGCGCGCCTTAGGTCTCGTATTTCAAGATCCGACCCCTACTCCAGGGCCAGCTTACCCCGTCGAAATCGTCCCCAAGCCGTGATGGCGGCGAGGACGCCGATGCTGCCGAGCACCGCCGCTGCCGTCAGCGCGATGCGCTCCTGGCCCCAGGCGCGCACCGTGAAGACAATGGACGCGCGCTGGCTGTCCGGCAGCAGCTGGAAGACGATAGCCGGAGCGAGCAGGAGCACGAGCATGATGACGCCGAAGGTCTGCTGCGCTTGCCGCACTGTCTGCGAGCGAAGCGAGATGAACACCCCAATGCCCGTTTGCGCCAAACAAGCCGCAAACGTGAGCGACGTCAGCAATCCTCCAAAGCGGGCGTCGAAGAAAAGTGGCGCCTGCTGCGGGAAGGCGATGTTGAGTGTTACCGTGGCGACGATCGCATTGACGGCAACAAACGCGCAGCCGTAGCTCAACGCCGCGAGCATCTTTCCGACAAGAATGGAGGCATCGGAGAGTCGCGTTGCGAGCAGCGATTCCAGTGTTTGCCGCTCGCGCTCACCAGCAATGGCATCGACGATGAGCGCTGACGCCATGCTCGACGCAAGGGTCGGGAAGTAGAACATAACGACCCACGACCCAAGCCATTCCGGTCCTACCTGCAAGGGCGTGACAACGCCTAACAAGAGAACGATCACGACCGCAGACAACCCGCCGCGCCGCAGGCGCAACAGCTGATCACGAAACTCCAGCCACTCCTTGCGCAGCACGGTGAAGGTGTCGCCAATCATTTGGTCGCCCCGTCCTCGGCGACGAGATCGAGGAACGTGCGCTCCAGCGTCGGCCGCTCACGCCGCACCTCCTCGATATCCGCTCCGTGCTCAATCAGCGAACGCACGATGGGTGAGATGCTCTGATTCGGCGCCAGCACGAGCTGTACGCCCCCCTCTATGAGCGTGAGGCTGCTGACTCCCGATCGGGTATTGAGCATCGCGACGTGCGCAGGGGTGATCGTCGGCCCTCGGATGACGACGGAAGGTGCGGCAATCGCGTCGCGCAGCTCAGCGGGGGTGCCTAACGCGACAACGCGTCCCTTGTTGATGATTCCTATCTGCGCACACAACCGCTCGGCCTCGCCAAGGTTATGCGTCGTGAGAAAGACGGTCACCCCTTCGTCGGTGGCGAGATGCTCCAGGTCGTCGCGCAGAGCTGCAGCCGCCACAGGGTCGAGGCCCGCTGTCGGTTCATCCAGGAAGACCAGTTCCGGTCGATGCAGCAGTGTCCTTGCGACGGCGAGCTTCTGTGTCATGCCGCGGCTCCACTCTACAACCGGATCGCGCCGCCGCTCCCAGAGTCCAAGCCGAGTAAGCAGTGCTTCGATACGCCGGCGCCGCTCGGCGCGCGCGATACGCCACACACGTCCCGCAAAGTCGAGGTTTTGCTCCGCCGTTAGGCGTTTGTACAGCCCGTCGTGCTCGAGCAATGCGCCCGTCCGCTCCCGGATCGAACCCCCCTGCGTGCGGACGTCAAAGCCCAGCACCGTCGCCTCGCCGCCGTCGAGTGGCAACAGACCAAGCAACGTGCGAATAACAGTCGTCTTCCCGGCGCCGTTAGGCCCTAGAAAACCGAAGACGATGCCGCGCGGTACTTCGAATGCGGCGCGATCGAGCGCCGTAACCTTGGCGAACTTCTTGCTGACATCGACCGCTCGAATAGCGATGCTCATGCGCGCGCACGCAAGAGAGCCCGCACCGGTGCTGCATCAAGTCCGATGATCGCAATGGGTGCGGCGAAAAGGTCGTACACCCCCGGCGTTACGTTGCGCAGGTCGAGGTTCTCGATGTTGAACGCTGCGCCGGTAAAGAGCGCGCGATGCACCTCGAGTGACGTGGAGTCGCGCGAGTCGACCGATGGCGCGTCGACGCCGAGGAGACGGAGACCGCGAGCGACAAGGACGCGCACGGCGTCCACCGCGAGCCAGGGCCAACTCTCAGGAAAGCTCCCCAGCGCCACGCTTTGTCCGGTTCGGAGCAGCAGTCGCTCCGGGTTGCCGCGCGGGACAAGATCGCCTAACGCAGCTAGTTGTAGCTCGCCACGATGCCCCGACACATCGGCGACTACGCACTCACCGACGAACACGTCAGGGGTAAGGTGCTCGCTCGCGGCGCCGTCGCGAGCCACATGATACGGCGCGTCCGCGTGGGTACCGACATGCGGGCTGAGCGTGATCGCGGAGACGTTGACCGACGCGCCGGCATCCTGCTTCCATGTCCAACGAGCCTCAAACGGCGTATCCCCGGGCCACGCGGGCGCACCGGACACGAGCGGCACGGAGATATCGATCCACATCAGCCGCCTCCGTCACCACCGGCCACCGATCCGTTGGCAAAGATCCGCGCGCGCACTTCCCACAACTTGGGGAAAAACCGCTGCGCGATGGTGCGCTGAAGGTACTTCGCGCCTAACGTCCCGCCTGTTCCTCCTGTCATCGGGCCAATGATGCGCTCCACCAGCTGCACGTGGAGAAAGCGCCAAAGACCGAATGCTTGCTCGTATTCCAGAAGGCTCTCGGCAAGCAGGTAGAGCGGCGCCTGTTGCGATTGCGTGTACAGCGCCTCGAGCGTCACCCCCTGATGCTGCAGCATGTCGTCGAACATCGCCTGCAGCGGAGGCCGCTCAAGGATACGTTGGATGAGCGGCGGAATCTCGCCGTGTTCTTGCAGCACGTGCATGAAGTGTTCGTCGCGCAGTCCCGACAGCGCCTCGAGCGCACGGAACTGCACGCTTTGCGATCCGCTCGACGACCCGAGGATCGCGCGGAACTCGGCGAAACGCTGCGGCGGCAGCGTGTCGAGCGCAGAAAGTTGTGACGCGACGATGCGCATCAGCGCATTGATGCGCTGCATCCTTCCGAGCGCCGCGGCTACGTCATTCGCGCCCATGTGCGCGATGAGCGCATCCAATTCGTGCAGCAGCACCTTGAACCACAATTCAGAGGCCTGGTGCACGACGATGAAGAGCAGCTCATCACTGTGCTTCGCGCGCAGGCGCTGCAGCGAGAGGAGCTCGTCGAGCGCGAGATAGTCCGCATAACTGACCGCCATCGCGCCGGTGTATGACTTCGGCATCAGAACGTCGAAACCTCGAGAGGGAGAATGTCTGCCACACGCATCGTTTCCGCCGTGTAGAATGGCTCGCCGTACTTACAGCGGATCAACGACCCATAGTGTGCGGCCTGGTGCCTAACGACTTTGAAGAGCTCTTCTGTGTTCGGATAGACTTCACCAGCCTGCAACACGCCGGCGAGCTGCGAGTTGTGCGCCGACATCGCCGCGAGCTTCTCCTCGAAGACATCGCTGATGTCGACGACGAACGTTGGTTTGAGCGCCTCTTCGCGATACGTGATGCAGTGCAGCACCTTACGCGGACGGTGCGGTGGTAGCCCTGGTGCGAACTTCGCTAACCCAGCAAGAAAGCAGGCGTCGCGCACAAGCTCGGACGTCACTCGGTGATCAGGGTGCCGTCCATCCTGCGCCGGCGCTATGACGATGGTCGGCCTGAGCCGCCTGATCACAGGCACGAGCTGTGCCCGCGTTTCTGGAGTATTGACGATCGCGGCGTCAGGGAGCCCAAGATTCTCGCGCACCGAGAGCCCAAGAATCTTCGCCGCATTCGCCGCTTCCCGCTCACGGATCTCGGCAGATCCGCGCGTCCCCAGCTCTCCCGCCGTTAGGTCGATGACGCCGGTGCGATGACCTTGTCGCGCGGAGACGATCATCGTCCCGCCGCACGTCAACTCTATGTCGTCACGGTGTGCTGCAATGGCGAGCACGTCGACTTCACTCATGGCCGGAATGTGACCCGGCGAGCCAAGCGATGGAAGCGGGATAGTGCACGACGTGTGCACGCGTCGTAGTTTCGCGTCACCTCATAACCGAACGGGAGCCGCAATGTTCGCTCGCAGTACGCTGGGTGTCCTGATGAGTGCGATGACCGTTACAGCGGCCTCGGGACAACGTCCGTCTAAGCCGGATCCGCGCTCGGAGCGGCTGAAGACTGAGCTGGCTCAAGAGATCGACAAGATGCACGACTTCAGCGCGCAGATGGTCGATATGGTCTTCTCGTTCGCCGAGCTTGGCTTCAATGAGGTGGAAACCTCGAAGTACCTAACGGGCATTCTGGAACGCAACGGCTTCACAATAGAGCGGGGGTATGCAGGGATGCCGACCGCTTGGATTGCGCGCTGGGGGTCCGGCCGCCCAGTACTCGCGCTGGGTTCGGACATCGACGGCATTCCACAAGCATCGCAGAAACCGGGCGTCGCGTATCACGACCCGATCGTTCCGGGTGCGCCCGGACACGGGGAAGGGCACAACTCGGGGATGCCGCTCAACGTCACTGCTGCGATCGCGCTCAAGAAGATCATGGAGCGTGACAAGCTGGCCGGAACGCTGGTGCTGTGGCCAGGAGTCGCCGAGGAACAGTTAGGCACCAAGGCGTATTTCGTGCGCGCCGGGATGTACAAGGACGTCGACGTGGCGATGTTTACGCACGTCGGCCGCAACATGCAGACAGGCTGGGGATTGCAGGGGTTTTACAACGCGCTACTCAGCGCCGAGTTCTCGTACCGTGGAACGGCCGCACACTCAGCCGGAGCGCCGTGGCGCGGGCGCAGTGTGCTTGATGCCGTCGAGCTGATGAACGTGGGATGGAACTACCGGCCCGAGCATCTGCGCACCGAACAGCGCTCGCACTACGTCATCAAGGATGGCGGCGATCAGCCTAACGTCGTGCCGACGACGGCGCGCGTCTGGTATTTCTTTCGCGAAACAGACCACGCGAAGGTCATGGAGATGTTCGAGACAGCCAAACAGATGGCGCAGGGAGCGGCACTGATGACGGGTACGCAGCTGGAGCCCGTGCGCGTTCTCGGATCAGCGTGGGTCCCTCACTTCAACAAGCCAATCGCGGAAGCGATGTACGCAAACATCAAGCGCGTTGGCCTTCCCACGTGGAGTGCGGAGGATCAGCAGCTCGCGAAAGCGGTTCAGAAGCTGCTTGGCCGCCCGGAGCGCGGTCTGGATACTACAGCGTCGCCGTTAGGCGGCCCGATCCCGGAGGAAGCGCGTCGCGGTGGCGGGTCGGATGACATCGGCGACGTTTCCTGGGCCGTTCCCACCGTGCAGCACAATTTTCCGGCGAACATCCCTGATCTCCCCGGGCATCATTGGTCCGACGCGATTGCGATGGCCACCCCGATCGCACACAAGGGCGTCACAGCGGGAGCCAAGGTGCAGGCGATGACGGCGCTGGATCTGATCCTAACGCCGTCGCTCGTGACGAGCGCGCGTGACTATTTCGTGGAACAGTCGAAGCACACGACGTATATACCGTTTATTAGCGCATCAGATCAGCCCGCGATTTGGCTCCATGCGGATATCATGGGGAAGTATCGTGACGCCATGCGACCGTTCTATTTCGATACAACGAAATACAAGACCTATCTCGAGCAACTCGGGGTTAGATATCCAACCACGAGGTAACCCAAATTATTCAAAAGCGACAGCGCGGATGAACGCAGAAACAGCCGCAGAAAAACGCTATAAACTCTTTCAGAAGCAGTATTCAGCGTTCATCTGCGTTCGTTTCAGCGTGCATCTGCGCTGCCGCTTTTGGGGGGGACAGGAACTACTACTCGTATCGCAAAGCCTCAATCGGGTCCAAGCGTGCAGCACGACGAGCGGGGACAAGCCCAAAAAAGATACCGACAGCGACTGACACCAAAACGGCCGCCAGCGTCTGCGCTACAGGCAACGGCGCTTCGATGCTGAGCAGCGCTGCTATTAGTTGCCCAACGCCCACGCCGGCGAGAATCCCAAAGGCCCCACCGATCCCCGTCAACGTCGAGGCTTCAACCAGGAACTGCGTCATGATGTCGCGCCGCGTGGCGCCTAACGCCTTACGCACACCGATCTCGCGCGTCCGGCTAGTTACCGAAACCATCATGATCGCCATCACGCCGATGCCGCCCACGAGCAGCCCGACCGACGACAAGACCATCATCACAAGGAAAAACGCCCCCGACAGCGCCGTGAAAATGTCGAGGATCTGATCCTGTGTGATAAGATCGAAGTTGTTCTTGTCCGCTGGTCGCAGCTTGCGCAATTCGCGCAAAGCGACCGTGACAGCTGCCTGCGCCGAATCGACGGACACGCTTGGCCGCGGTTTCACCGAGATGTAGAGCGTATTCGTTTTGTCGATCGGGTACTGCGCCCACATCATCTCGAACGGCATGATGACGCCGTTGTCAGCTCCCGGCGGCGCGAACGCGTTTTGCGGCTCCGCCCACAGTCCGATCACCTGCGCGGGACGCCCACCGACGCGCACCCACTTGCCTAACGGATTCTCGCGCCCAAACACGCGCCTTGCATTGTTCTCGTTCAGCACAACGACGGCAGCGCCGCTCCGCATCTCCGTCTTCGTGAACCAGCGGCCGGAGATCAGCTCACCGCCATAGATCTCCTGCCAACGCTCGTCCGCTCCGTTCATCATCGTCGCGCCGGAACGGATGCCTTTGTACTCCAGGCGGCCGAGATGCTGCGCCCATAGCGCGGAGAACCCGATTTCCGGCAACTCACCGATACGCTGCGCATCCTGGCGCGACAAATCTGGGCGAATCCGAATCCAAGCCGGCGGCGCGTCTGGATTCACCGGCGTCTGCGAAAACGCCTTCATGACGTAGAACGTCGTGGGCCCGGCAACCTCGATCGTAGAGAGAATCTGCCGCTGGATACCATTCACCAGTGTGGCCATCGCCATCACCGTGGCGATGCCGATCACGACGCCGAGAATAGTGAGCGCAGAACGCATCTTGCTGACGCGCAATGTCGCCAGCGCCATCGCGATGTTCTCGTCCAGCCGTTCCCAGAAGGCGCGCACGCTATTCTGCCCGCATCGCGAGCACCGGATCGAGCCGCGACGCTCGACGTGCGGGATATACGCCGAAGAGGATGCCGACGCCGGCACCTAACGCGAGCGCCAGAATCACGGACCAGGTGGTCACGCGCGCGGGGAGCGGGGACGCCGTCGCGATCAGGCCGGCGAACGCCCAGCCGCTGGCTACCCCTATGGCACCGCCTAACGTCGCGAGCGCGACAGCCTCGGCGAGGAATTGGCGCTGAATGTCGCGTGCCCGGGCGCCCATTGCCTTGCGAATGCCGATCTCGTGCGTGCGCTCCGTCACGGACATCAGCATGATGTTCATGATCACGATGCCACCGACAACAATACCGATAGAGACAATCGCTGGAACGACGGCGAAGAGGACGCGCGTCAGCGTCTTCCAAAAGGCGATGAGCGCGTCAGCTGTCTCCAGCGAGAAGTTGTTAGGGTCGCCAGGACGCAGGCCGCGCGCGACACGCAACGCCTCTTCCACACGCCCCATCGCCGACGCCACCTCCTCCGCGGTAGCCACTTTGACCGAGACAGTCGTCGTGCTGCGCCGCCCATAGAGCATTTCGAAGCGCGTGATCGGCATGAGAATGAACCCGTCGAACGACTGCCCCAGCACGCGTCCCTTGCGTTGATTCACGCCGACGATCGTGAAGCGCTCGCCGAGTATGCGCACTTCGCGTCCGACGGGATCCACATTCTCGAACAGCTTCTCGCCCACGGCGGCGCCGATGACGATCACGTTACGGCGTTCGCGGATGTCGACATCGGAGAGTGGTCGGCCGCTCGCTATGCGATAGTCCTGCACCACCTGATAGGGAGCTGTGACTCCGAATATGAGCACATCGCCAAGAGTGCGGTTGCGCCAATGCACGTCCACCTGCGGCGTCGGCCAGCCGGACGTTAGGCTGACAGCCTCCGCGTCAGGCACAGCGTGCTCGACGACGGCCGCATCCTCTGACGTCACTCGCGGCCGCCGCTGGATCACGTCAAACTCGTCGTCACTGACAGGGGCGAGATTGAGCGGGGTGCGGCGCACCTGGAACGTGTTCGACCCGATCATCGCGCTCGCTACGTTCTCCTTCACGTAAGCGTTCATCCCCTGGATGATCGCGATCACGGCCACGAGAAACGCGACCGACACCATGATGCCGAGCAGCGTGAAGAACGAGCGGAGTTTATTCGCTCGGATTTGAATCAGTGCTGTTCGTAAGACGTCGGCGAGGAGCATGGCCACTGCCCGCCGCGGTCAGTCGCTGCGCGCGCAGGCTCTCGAAACGTAGCGCGTGTGCGCCGCCAACCGCTGCGTGCTAGACGTGCTTGCCGCCAGGTCCCACCCGGGCGGCGAAGGCCGAGCGACGGTCGTCGCTCGCCACCATGCCGTCTCTGAGCACCACGACACGTCGCGCGTGCGCCGCGATGTCGGCTTCGTGCGTGACCATGATGACTGTTTGCCCACGGTCGGCGAGGGTCTGGAAGACCTTCATGATCTCCTCTGACGTCGAGGAGTCGAGGTTCCCCGTTGGCTCGTCGGCCAGCAAGATAGACGGATTATTTACCAGGGCTCGCGCGATCGCGACGCGCTGGCGTTGACCGCCTGACAGTTCGTTCGGCTTGTGCGTCATGCGGTCGCCGAGCTGCACACTTTCAAGCGCTTCCGCAGCGCGGCGCTTCCGCTCGGCCGAGGAAATCCCGGCATATACAAGCGGCAGCTCCACGTTATGCAGCGCCGTCGCGCGCGGGAGCAGGTTGAACGTCTGAAAGACGAAGCCGATTTCCTTGTTTCGGACACGAGCCAACTCGTCATCCGACATCTTGGACACGAGCACGCCGTTAAGCCAATACTCGCCTCCGGTCGGTGTATCGAGGCAGCCAATCAGGTTCATGAGCGTCGATTTCCCCGATCCCGACGGTCCCATGATGGCGACGTATTCGTTGCGCCGGATCGCGATGTCCACACCGCGTAAGGCGCGTACGATTTCGCCGCCCATATCGTAATCGCGCTTGAGTGCGCGCGTCACGATGATCCAGTCGCGGCCCGGGGCGGCGCCGTGAATTGACGTCACCGCGTGCCGCTCAGCGGTCGTGCTGATCGGATGTTCGCCCGTCGATGTCGCCGCTTCGCTCGTTAGGAAATCACTCACGATTTCGCATCCCTGGCTGTTTTATCTTCCTTCTTCGCTTCTTTGACGAGCGCACCGTCACGCAGCTGCTGGATCGCTTGGTACGTCCCACCCACGATCCGCTCGCCCCCCTTGAGCCCCGTGATGACCTCGAAATAGTTGTCGCCCGAGATCCCGACATCTACGGGCCGGAAGGTCACCTTGTTGTCCGTTCCCACAAGAAAAACGCCCTCCACGTCTCGTTGCCCTACTTGTTTCGCCGGACCCCTTCCGACGGTCACAGCTGAATCTTCACCGGAGAGCTCCTCGTTCTCGCGCACCGTTAGGGCAATGATCGGAACCGACAGGACTTGCGTCCGTGTATCGGTCACGATCTTGGCGGTTGCCGAGAAGTCCGGTCGCGTATCCGCGGGTGGGTTGATCAGCTGGATCGTGACTTCGTAGTCGATCGACTGATCCTGCGTCGCGGCAGCCGCGGCTCTCACTGAGCTGTGAGCGATCTCGATCACGCGCCCCAGGAACGTTGTATCTGGGAACGCGTCGACCTGCACGACGGCCGAGTCACCGACGGCGATGCGCGCCACGTCGGTCTCGTCGACCTTGACCTTTGTTTCCAGCACGCTCATGTCGGAGATGGTGAGCAGTAAGGCTGCGTCCTTGTTGAACGTGCCCGGCACTGCTGTCTCACCCTGTTCCACTGCCAGCCGCGTTATGCGCCCAGCCATGGGAGCCATGATCGTCGTCTTGCTCAAGTTGCTGCGAGCGGTGCGGAGCGAAGCCGTGGACTGCTCCACACCGTGCGTGGCCGCCTCATTCAGCGCTTCATTGACTGCGAGCTGGGTCTTGAGCGTTTCGATTTCAGCTTCCGAAACGAGCTGCGGATTGGTTTTCTTGATTTCGACGTGCCGGTCGTAGTTGCGCTTGGACTGCAACAAGTTCGCTCGTGCTTGCGCCGCTTCCGCGCGCGCCGACGAAAGGCCCGCCTCGGCCTGCTCCACAGCGGCGACGTATTGCTCCGGATCGATCTCGAGAAGGAACTGGCCCCGCTTGACGATCTGCCCTTCCTTCACCGCGAGCCTAACGATTCGTCCGCTGATATCCGCCGCGACGTCGACCTTCGTGCGTGGCTGCACTTGACCGCTAGCCGTCACAGACGCGACAAGGTCGCGCTTGTCCACCGTCACGATCTTGACTTCGGTGGCCCCGCCGCCGCGGTTGGCAATCGAGGAGGCCGCGATGGAGCCGACGACAAGAACCGCGACTCCGCCGAGGATCCACTTCGTACGCTTGGTCATGTCTCTCTCAGTTAACGGAGCGTCCTGCCTACTGCGCTCTCGAGTATGGCGAACGTCTTGTGATATTCGTAAATCGCGTTGATCCGCTCCGACTCGGCGCGCTCGAAAGCTGATCGGGCATCCGTGACTTCGATAAACGATGTCGCGCCGCGCCGGAACCGCTCTTCCGCGAGTGCGAGCGCTATCCGCGCCGTACGGGCATTCTCTTCCTGAAGTTGCACCGTGCGATACGCCGTCGTGAGGTTGAGGTGCGCGGTCGTGACGTCAGCCGTTAGGCGCAGTTCCTGCTCGCGCACGAGATACTGCGCGTCGCGCCGGCCGGCTGTCGCTTCCTGAATGCGCTGTTCGCGCTGAAACCCGTCGAACAACGGGAGTGACAGCGACGCTTGGAACGTGATCGGATTGCGACTCATGTTGAACGGGAACGTCTCGTTCGCGCTGCGGATCGTGCGCTCATCATCCGGCGTGAAGGCAATCGCCTGGCACTGCGTGCTGATCCCCGATAGCCCCGCACCGCGACGGATCGAGTCTTGTGTAAAGCAGCTGGCGCGCGACTGCAGCGCCTGGAACTGCGCCGAAGAGATTTGGCCGCTGATGTCTTGCAGCTGCTGAGTGAAGCCGCCGACGCCTGTACTCAACTGCAACGTGGGGAGGTAGCTCGAGCGTGCTTGGCTCACGACCACATCGGACGATCGCTCGCGCGACCGCAGCGCATTGAGTTGCGGATTCCCACGCCGCGCCATGTCCAGCAGATTCGGGAGCTGGACATTCGGTTCGGCGATAGGAAATTGGGTGGTAAGCTGCACGTTAGGCGGCTGCTGCACGCCCATCTGTTGGAAGAGCCGCAGCTTGTCGACTTCGACCTGGTTGCGCGCTTGCAGCAATGCGACCTGCTGCTGTCCCACGGCGACTTCCGCGCGCCGCACGTCGAGCTGATTCGCCGCACCCACGTCTGCCCGCGCCCGCGCCAGTTCGAGCTGCGCCTGCACGCCGACGAGAAGCGTCTCTTGCATAACGGCGCGACTCTGTGCCTGAAGTACGTTGAGGTATTGCTGGATCACTTGTGATCGCAGCGTCTGCTCCGAGCTCGTGATTTCCGCCTCGGTTGCTTCGAGGGAAGCGCGGCTGGCTCGCGGGCCCATGACCTCTGCGCCGCTCAGACTCAAGCTCACGTTCACACTCGCATTCGACGAGAGGACGTCAGAGGCTGAACCGAATTGTTGACCGGCAAAGAACTCCGGGCGCCCTTCGCGAAATTGCGATCCAAATGACGTCGAAATACTCGGCATCAGCGCGCCGTACGAACTGCGCAGCGCCGATCCGGCGCGTGATCGCGCCGTCAGCGTCTGCTGATGCGTCGGGTTGTTGCGCGTCGCGAGACGCACCGCTTCTTCAAGTGTGAGGACTGGACCGGGTTGAGCAGTGGGAGCTTGGGCGGCGAGCGGTGCCGCGGCGGCGAGCAGTACGCTCGCAATACCTGCGATTCGCATGGTCAGGTTACGCAGGGGAAACGACCGGGGCCCGTACGAGCGTCCGACGAGTGCAGTTTCATAACCTAACAAGACGCCCAATACGGCGTAGGTCGTAGCTCTTAGCTCTTAGAAAGCTCTCAGTATCGGACAGCTCTGCCGCGCCCCGGCAAGTTATGAGCTAAGAACGAAGACCTAGACACTCCGCGATAGCGAAGCCGTTTACCCGCCGGCTGGCACCTCGTCACGCGTTGCAACGATTCCGCGCGACGGAATCGCGACTTTGAGAACGCGTCCTTGAGCATCTATCCAAACCTCGCGCGTAGTCCCGGATTGCTCCGATACAACCAGCTTCTGCGCCTCGACCTGTGACATGCCGATCTCGACTCGCTCGCTACCCTGGCGAGCAACAGTCACGCTCGTGTGAATGTTGCGCTGCGGCACGATGACAGGAATTGTCCCTTCACCAGCGCGTTTGGCGAGGAAGAAGTACTGATGAAAGACGTCATCATCCAAAACCATCGCTCCCACTGACACAACGAATTCCTTCGCGGCTTGACCTCGGTCAGTCTGGATCAATGCGCTCACGCGATTGCGATCGATCGTCCCGGACCAGCGTTGGACCGGACCGCCGCGGATGGCGATTTCGTACTCGCTGGATGCGCCGGCGGCGTTTGCTGTCATGCGAGGCTGGAGCCTGAGGCCGCGATCGCGGTACTCCACTGTCGCGCGGGCGAGGTAGCTCGTCCGTCCGGTCGAAGCGTCCTCGACGATGGAGAAGTCTTCGCGCCCGACGCGCTGGTTGTTCATCGTGATGGTAAAGCTCCCCCGGTCGATTGTGCGCACCTGCGCACCAGCTAAGGCCGACGGAGCCAACGCCAATGCGAGAACTAGAGTTCGTGACATGAGGCTTGATACCCCTCCAGGGAGTGCCCGTTCAGCTTCGCAAGTTTCGCCCACAGCGTCAATTAGCGGTATAATGCGCCGCCAATTCGATGCGCGCCCGTCCGCCGCTTCGGTGGACTGGTCTCCTATCCCAGTGATCGCCAGTGCCCACGCCTCCTTCTGACGCTCCACAGCAAGGGTCGCGTCACTCCCTGGGGCGCTGGCGGACTCTGCTGTCCAGTGGCGCTCTGTGGCTCCCTGCGGGTGGAATCGGCCTCATCGCCGCGGCGGCGTGGGCCGCCACGGGTGGGCTTGGGAGGGGCGCCGGGCTTATCCTATTCCTCCTGATCGCGTCGGCAGCGGTCCTACTCGTGACGGCGAGCCGGGTGCGCGCTGTCGGCGGACTGCTGGGCACCCTGCTGGGCGCGGTCCTCATTTTCGTCGCCGCGATTAGCGTCACGGCTAATCGCGCGCGCGAACGGATCGAGAGTCAGTGGCCTACGGTCGAAGCCGAGCTGCGCCTGTCGCTGGCACAGGAGCTGGACGCGGCGGTCAGCAGAGCAGCCGACTGGACGCAGCACGCCGCGGTGCGAGCGCTGCGTCTGCCTAACGGCGATTCGCGTCCGTTTCGCGAACTGGACGCGTTGTTAGGCGGGCCGGATGGAGCGCAGGGCCCTGAACGCGGAATCGTGGTCTATCGCGCCGGTCGTCCATGGGTCTGGAGCGGGAGCATCCGGCTTCCGATCGATACACTGACACAGCGCCTCAGCATCGTCGCGTCGCCGTTCTATATCGCCCTGTACGCCGCCGCGGACAGCGGAAACCGCCACGCCGTGGCCCTGCAGCTGCTGCACGCCGAAGAACCAGCCGACGCTTTGACGCGAGCGACTGACGCGCTGCTCCCCGCACGCGACGCGCTGGCGCGGCTGGATTACGCGCCGCAGCCACTGGATTCGACGTGGCACTCGGTCATCGTTGACGGCCGCACGCTCTTCGCGGTGCAGCCGGTTGTTCTTGCGCCGGAGGAGTTCCGGCAGCGGCGTATCGAACGCGCTCGCGTTCGGATCGCGCTCCTTCTGGGTGTCGGGATCATCCTGTTGCTCGGCCTCGCGTGGCGCCAGCCGTCGAGCCTAACGCGACGATTGATCGCGGTGGCCCTGTCGCTCGGCGTGCTCTGGACATTCCCGCTCAACACGCTGTCGAATCGCAGTGCGCTCTTCGATCCGACCTACTTCTACGTCGCTGGCGGCGGTCCATTTACAGCGAGCGTAGGCAGTCTCGCGCTCGCCAGCGCGCTTGTTCTCCTGGTGCTCTTTCCGTTGCTCCGCGCGCGCTTCCGCGTGAAGCGACGCTGGGCGGCCGCGATCGTCACCGCCGCCGTCGCCGCGATCGCACCGTACTTATTGCGCCGTCTATCGAACGGCATCACGCCGCCGCAGACAGGCGAGGGGACAGCGCTGTGGCTCGCGTGGGAGACGGCGCTGTTTCTCGCTGGCGCGGCGATCCTACTGATCGGGACGTCGGCCGGTCACACCGCGTTAGGCGCTCGTCGCGGCATCCCGCCGTGGGTCGGACCAGTGATCGCGGGCATCGCCGCGGCGCTCGCGCCGGCGCTCTGGGGCGCGCCCGTGGGATGGCCGCAGTGGTATGCGCTGCTATGGATCGCCGCGATTGTAGCACTGGTGCTCAGCGAGCGCACGGCAGGCGCGGCGTATGCGGCTGCGTTTGTCGCCGCTTGTGGCGCCACGACCTTGGTGTGGGGAGCAACGGTGCGGCACCACGTCGCCCAGGCCACGTACGACGTGCACTCGCTCACGACGCCGGATCAGTCAGCCGCTGTGCTCATGGAGCGACTCGCTGGCGACTGGCGCGCCGATTCGCTGCCGCGCACACGCGCGCAGCTGTTGCGACGGTATATGGAGTCGGACCTCTCAGCGGCAGGGTATCCGATCGAGCTCGCGTACTGGCCCAGCGACTCGATGCGGCCAGCCGCCACTCTCATGACCGCGGAGTTTACGCGTGTCCCCGCGCGGGAACGGACGGCGGTCGCGCAGGCGCGCGCGACGGCTGAGCCGGTATTGGAGTCGGTCAACTCAGAAGGCGGCGCGCACTGGTTGCTGGCCGTGAGCGATTCGTTAGGCAACGTGGTCACGGTGACTGTGGCGCCACGCACGCGCCGGGTGACCGAGGACCCCTACGCCGCGCTCATCGGGCTCGCGCCGTTGCCGGTGCGCGATGCGCCCTACACGCTGCGCGTCAGCGACGCACCGACCGATCTACACGCGGACAACCGCCCCGCGTGGGAACGGCGCGAGAACGAGCTTCACGGCGACTGGGTGCGTGATACGTTAGGCGTGCGGCTCCGCGCACACGTCGAGGTGGAGTTGCGTTCCCTCGACGCACTGCTGGCGCGCGGCATCCTGATCGTGCTCCTCAACATGGTGCTGTTCACGGCACTGGCAGCCGCGAACCTGGCTGCGGACGGCGCGCTGGGCCGCTGGCTGTCGCGTCGCTTGCGTCACTGGTCACAGAGCTATCAAGCACGCCTGACGCTCGTCCTCTTCGGCTTCTTCGTCGTTCCCGCGGTCGTCTTCGCCATCTGGTCCTACAGGCGGCTGCAGCGCGATCACGAAACGACGCGGTCATTCGTGGTGCGCGAGGCGCTGCGACTCGCGGCCGCGCGGCCTAACGTGCCGGATCAGGAAGGCGCGGCGGCGTTCACCGATATACCGCTCTTTTCCTACCGGGACGGCGCACTGATTTCAGTCAGCGATGCGCTCTATCGTGAGCTGGCCCCGATCGGCCGTTACCTTGATCCCGATGTCGCGCAGACGTTGATGTTCGGCGACGAGGTTACGGCAAGCCGCCCGTATGTGGTTGGCCAGACGCCGACACTCTTCGGATATCGAGCGCTGCACGAGCGATCACCCATGTCGCAGGATCGTCGCGTGGTTGTCGCCACGGCCGCGCGCGGCGGTGAGCTGGATCTGGACAGGCAACGGCGCGATCTCGCGGTGCTCGTCCTCCTGGCAACGGCGTTAGGCGCTCTCGCGGCGTTCGCGCTGAGCTGGCTCGCTGCCCGGCAGTTCCAGCAGCCCATCGGAACGCTGCGCCGTGCCGCGTTGTCAATCGCGGCTGGTGAGCGCGAACCGGTGCTCGAGGGGCGGCGGCCGCCACCCACCGAGTTCCAACCCGTCTTCCACGCCTTCCAGCGCATGGCGCAGGATCTCAGCGCTAGCGAGCGAGCGTTGGAGGAGGCGCAGCATCGCACCGAGGCCGTGCTTCGCAACGTCGCCAGCGCGGTCGTCGCCGTCGCGCCGCGTGGTCAGGTTGCGATCGCGAATACGCGCGCCGAGCACTTGTTAGGCGCTCCGCTATTCCCTGGCGCACCGATCGACGCGTTGCCGCCGGTGATTCGCGACCATGTGCAGACATTCTTGCGCGGCAGCGACCCGTCGAAGGATTTCGAGGCCGACCTGCGCGGCCGTCAACTGCGTGGACGGCTCACGCGCCTCACGCGCGGTGCGGCAGCTGGGGCGGTGGTGTTGACTGTCGATGACGTGACTGAAGTCGCTCACGCGCAACGCGTGCTGGCCTGGGGCGAGATGGCGCGCCAGGTCGCCCACGAGATCAAGAATCCGCTCACTCCGATTCGCTTAGGCGTGCAGCACCTGCGCCGCGCGTTTCACGATCGCAACCCTGATTACGCACGCATTCTCGAACAGAATGTGGGCCGCATCCTCGCGGAAATCGATCGCCTCGACGAGATTGCGCGCGCTTTCAGCCGCTACGGCGGAACACCGGATGAGGCAGGCGATCTGCCGCTCCTGGACGTCGCGCCCATCGTGCGCGACGGCATTGATCTGGAAAAAATGGGCGAAGGGGAAGTCGCCTGGTCGGTCGAGGGAGACGAGACGCCACACCGCGCCTATGCACGCGAGGACGAGTTACGTGAAGTGCTGCTCAATATCATGGAGAACGCTCGTCAGGCAAAAGCGACGAAAGTCACCGTCGCGCTGGACGGCGATCCGCGACTGGTCACCGTCACGATTCGCGACAACGGTGCCGGGATTCCCGAAGAGGTGATCCCCAGCGTGTTCGAGCCGCACTTTTCGACACGCACGAGCGGGAGCGGCCTTGGCTTGGCGATCTCACGCCGCCTCGTCGAATCGTGGGGTGGCGGCATCACGCTGACGAGCCGTGCTGGCGAAGGGACTGTCGTGCGCGTGACGCTCGCGACCGTCATGGGAGAGCGAGCCTAACGGTGGCTGCCACTCCGCGTGAAAACATTCGCGTGACGCCGCGTCCCGACGTACCGTACGTCGCGACGCAATCTCCCGCGCCGCATCTGAGCGGGTGGCAGCTGCCGCCCGACTGGCGTTGGGGAAATGAAGGGCGGCTGATGGAGCATCGCCACTTCCAGGAGATCATCGACGCGTTAGGTCGCTCGCTTTCGCTCGTGTCGACGCCGAACTCGGCGCACGAGCCATGGCTCGCTGCCGAAGCGCGCGAGCTGGCCCACCGCAACCACCCCGCTATTCCGACGACGTACCACTATTGGGCTCCGTACCGCGGCACGCAGCGCGGGCCTGGGTACCTGCGTCGCTGGCTCACCGCGGAGAGCGTGGGTGATTTCGTTAGGCGGGCAGGGCCGGCCGATATTCCGCTTGTGTTTCGCGTGCTCCGCGCCCTCGGCTCGACGCTGGCGTATCTGCACGATTCCGGTACGACGCACGGCGCTGTGTCCCCAGAGAACGTGTGGATCGCTCCCGCCGGGCGCACCTGGATGCTTGGCTGGCAATGGGCGATCAAGCGCGAGGACGTGCCCCAGGATCTCGAACCGAATCCACGCTGGACGCCGCGCCCTCCGGAGTGGGCCAAGGCCTGGAAGCCGACACCGGCGAGCGACCAGTGGCAGATGGCGGCCACGTGCTTCGCCGCGCTGACCGGTGAGCTGCCGCCAGCCGAGGACGTCCCGCCGGTGCGCATCGTTAGGCCAGACTGCCCTGATGCCCTTGCTACGGTCATCGACACCGCGTTGCGCCCAGACGAAGCGCAGCGCTATCGCAGCGTCTCGCTCCTGTTGCGCGCGCTGGAGCGCACGGTCGCTGTCCGCAGTGTGCGTCTGGGCACGGCAACGGCGCCGGACGAGCTTTCCGAAGAGGCGCGCTTACGTTGGGCGACAAGCGACGACTACGCCGTCCTTGGTTTCCTCGGCAGCGGCACATTCGGCAGCGTGTGGCGCGTACGAGATCTCACGCTGGAGCGAGAAGTCGCGCTCAAGATGTTGCATCCTGAGGTGGCGAATCACCCGGCCACGGTGGGACGCTTTCTCCGGGAAGCTCGTCTCGCCGCGCAGCTCGCGCATCCGGCGATCATCCCTATCTATGACCTCGACTCGCGCGGCGACGTGACGTGGTACACGATGGAGCTTGCGGAGGCGGGCTCGGTCGCGAATCTCATTGCGCGCTCGGGGCCGCGATCGTTCGATGAAATCGCGCCCAAGGTCGACGCGGTGCTCGATGCGCTTGCTGCCGCGCACTCGTCAGGCATCGTGCATCGCGATCTCAAGCCGGAGAACATTCTCATCGATCGCTACCGGCGCTGGCGCATCACCGACTTTGGAATCGCCAAGGGCGACGACGAGTCCGCCGGCGCAACTGGAACCCCGGCCTTCGCCCCCCCAGAACAATTGTTAGGCGAAGCGCAGGGGCCTGCCGCCGACTGCTTCGCGATCGGTGGCATCGTCGTTTTTGCCCTAACGGGTGAACCGCCGTTTAGCGGACGAGATGCCAAGGTCATCCTCGCGCAACAGATGGCGGGTGACTACGGTGCGTCGCGTTTCGACGCACCCGTGCGCCGATTCCTTGAGCGTGCGCTCGTCGCCGACCAGAAGAAGCGTTATGCCGACGCGCGCGAGATGCGCGCTGCGTGGCGAGAGCTCCGCCAAACGATACAGCGCGATAGTAGCGGTCGCGGCTGGCTCAGCCGGATCCTGCGTAGCGGACAGTCTTGATGTTGACGAACTCGCGCAGCCCCCATACTCCGAGCTCGCGACCGTAGCCTGACGCCTTTACGCCGCCGAACGGAAAGCGCGGGTCGGAGGCCACAATGCCGTTGACGAAGACAGTGCCGCACGCGAGCGCATCGGCGCAGCGCCCCGCTTCCTCCACGTTGCGCGTCCAGACGCTGGCGCCAAGGCCGAATTTGCTGGCATTGGCGGCGGTCACGGCCGCGTCGCTATCGGCAACGCGAAAGAGCGAGGCGACGGGTCCAAAGAGCTCATCCATCGCCGCGGGAGAATCGTTAGGCACGTCCTGCAGCACTGTGGGCGCATAGAAGAAGCCAGGGCCTTCGACGGGCGCGCCGCCGATCACGCAGCGCGCGCCACGCGCGACGGTGAGCTGAACCTGCGCGTGCAGCTCCGCGCGGATTGCTCGTGTTGCGAGCGGCCCCAGGTCGGTGTTTGGCTCCAGCGGATTACCGCTGCGCAGCGCGCGCATCCCGGCCACGAACAGATCGATGAATTCGTCGGCAATAGCATGCACGCAGAAGAAGCGCTTCGCCGCGATACAGGACTGACCGTTGTTGATTGTCCGCGCTGTCACAGCGGCGCGTGCTGCCGCCGGCACATCGGCGTTTGCTGTTACGATGAATGGGTCGCTCCCACCCAACTCGAGCACAGTCTTCTTGATCGCGCGTCCAGCTGACGCGGCGACGGACCTTCCCGCGGCTTCGCTGCCTGTGAGTGTGACGGCAGCGATGCGCGCATCGGCGATCAGCGCTTCCACGCGCGAAGATTCGATGAGTAGCGTTTGAAAGAGGCCATGTGGGGCGCCGGCACGCTCCCACAGCGATTCCAGAGCGAGGGCGCATTGAGGGACATTCGACGCATGTTTGAGCAGTCCGGCATTGCCGGCGGCGAGGGCCGGCGCCGCGAAGCGCATGACCTGCCAAAACGGAAAGTTCCACGGCATCACCGCGAGCACTACGCCTAACGGTTGATAGTGCACTTCGCCGCGCTGCGCCGGTTCGTCGAGAATAACCTCGGGGGCCACGAACGAGGCGGCGTTATCGGCGTAGTAGCGCAGCGCAAGGGCACATTTGGCGACTTCCTCGCGCGCGGCGCGCAGCAGCTTCCCCATCTCCGTCGTCATGAGACGCGCGTGCGTCTCCTGTTCCGCATGCAGGAGCTCCGCCGCGCGACGCAGCACGCGCGAGCGTTCAGCGACACTCGTGCGCCGCCAGTCGAGATGCGCTTGAGACGCGAGCGCGAGCCGCGCATCTACCTCCGCGTTGGTATATGGCGCGAAGGTCGCGAGTGTTTCGCCGGTCGCTGGATTGACGGATGCGATCACGAATTGTCTCCGCCGAACAGGGCTGTCTTGATACCTGGTACGCGCTCGATGGCGTAGTCGACGCCGGGCTGCATCGCGACCAGACATCCGGTATCGACGCGGAGCACCTCACCAGG
>JBQTIF010000071.1:0-4039 GCA_052388395.1 Gemmatimonadaceae bacterium
AACTGCTGTATCATCCCATGCTCTAGATGCAACTTGCCGTCCTTCACATCCGGGACGAAGCAGACAAAGCCGTACTCCCCAGGCTCGAAACTCGCCATCACGTAATTCGGAATGCCGGAGGCTTGCGGAGTCGTGCCGCCGATCGCAGCGCCGGGAGGTGGGCCCACAGGCTTCTCCGCCCACTTTGCGAATTCCTGAATCGTCTTTCCAGGCTCCAGCTTAACGATGACCAGTTCGTGCGGCTGCTGCGCGGCGTTGTCGACTCGAATCACATGAGGACCTGGCGACAACGGAGCCGACGTTGTAAACGAATAATCCTGGAGCGTAATCGTTAGGTCCGCCGTTGGAGCGACCGTCGCTGCACCAGCATCTTTCACCGTCAGCTGCCGCACCATGCCTTTGGCGACGTGCATCACCCCGTCCGCAGACGGAATGAGACAGATCACTACATGATTGCCGGGCTTGAGCTCGACAGCGGTTTCGCTAATGCCTTGCATGCTCGCATTCGGGCCGCCAAGAAAGACTGACCACGCCGGAATGCGGTTCTTGGCCAGCGCGTCAAGCAGCTCACCAGCAACGTGGCCGCTGTCGAGTCGCACGATGACAGCGTGATGCGGCTCGGCTCCGTGGTTCATCAAACTGACCTTCGTGAAACCGGCCGGAACGGTATCCGGCGCGTCAAAGCTGAACTCCTGCGCCATGATCATGAGTGAATGCTGCGCAGGGGCGGCTGTTTGCGCGGTGTCGCCGTCATTCTTCTCCGAGGTACCACAAGCGACGAGCGCAGCGAGGGTGAGAGCCAGGAATGTGACGCGGGGATGCATGTCCGATGGGTTGAGGGTGTGAGTTAGCCTAATTCACTGCGCGCATCGCGCTAGAGCAACGGCCTCGTTACTAGCGCCGCAGCAACCGGGTTTGGGGGCTAGAGCCTACCGCCGAGTGTGTCATGCGCGCTTTCACGTCGATCCGTTTGGCTGTCATTTCCGTCCTCGTCGCACCACCCGCTGCGCACGCGCAACTTGTCACGCCAAAAACAGTACCGGTCGCTCAAGGGGATCAGTTTCTGATCTTCCCCTCAGAAAAGTTGGGAATGGGTGGTGTGCGGATCGCGGTCGCTGACACGCTGCACGACGGCTTCGTCAATCCGGCGAAACTTGCGCGAGTGAAGAGCGGGCAATTCTACGGCGCCCCGGTCTTCTACAACGTCTCCAGCAATGCCGGCAGCGCCCGCACACTGCCACTGGGCTCGTTAGGCACGTTTGGACCGTGGTCGGCCGCGTTTACGATCGCGCTTCAGCAGCTCGATACAGGAAACGACGCATTTGGATTTCCGGAACGGCTGAGCGATCGCTCGTCAACGAACGAATACATCGCCGGGGCTGTCGCGCGTCGATTCGCCACGCCCAATATGTCATTCGGCGCGAGCTTCTTCTGGGCGGGACTCGACGCACTCGACGGTGTAGCCATGCTCTACAATGGAAGTCAAAACATCGATCAGTTCGGAAAACTCGTGGATTTGCGGGCAGGCATCGTCAAAGAATTCGCCGGCGACCGATCGTTTGAAGCGATGGTCCTACACAGCCGCTTCGACATGACGCACGACGTCACGTGGCTGGACTTCCGCTGGGATTCCATCGCCCGCCGAACCGTGGAGCGCCAACGCATCGAGCACAACCAAGACAAGACGAACACGTGGGGGCTGCACGTCGTTTATGAGCGGCCACTGGCCGCACACGGCTGGCGCATCGGCTGGTTAGGCACTGTCAATCGTCATTCGCACCCAAAGATCCCGAATTACCAGATTCAGAACATTCCGCGCGATCCCGGGACGACGTGGGCGTACAACCTGGGCTTTGGACTGGGGAGACACATCGGACCGGCGTCGTTCGGCATCGATTTCGTGTATGAGCCGATGCGCGCGAGCACGTGGGCCGATGCCGCGCGCGACACGGCGATAGTCGGAGGCGGCGTGATTCGAGCCGGCGGAAAGACCGTTGAAAATGACTTCAATTTCTCGAATGCCATCATCCGGTTAGGCGTGGGTCGTGAAGCCGATCTGGGCGAGGGAGAAAAGCAGGCGTTAGGTGTTCAATTTGGTCTCACGATGCACTCGATCGACTATCGTCTGAAGCAGGTGAATCACATCCAGCGTTCACGGCGCACGCAGCGTGAAGACTGGGTCGAGTGGACGCCGACGTGGGGTCTCAATCTCCGTTTCCCCGAGCTCGAGATCCGCTACATGGGACGCTACACCGGGGGCGTCGGCCGGCCCGGCGTGGACGCTGGGAACAACTGGGCAGTGCCGGACGCGCTCTCCGCGGGAGGAGGACGCGGCGGCGGAATCATCGCAGCGCCAAGCGGCCCGCTCACGCTACAGGACGCGCACATCATCACACACCAGGTGTCATTCTCGCTGCCGATGCGTTAGGTATGCGCCACTCGACAGCGTCGGCGTGCGGCTGACATGCACAGATGATCTCGCTCCGCACCCCCATCCGGTGGTGCTCACCTTTTCGCAGCGCGGGGAAGCAACGATTCGGGCTCGTCACGTATTAGTTTGACGAACCAGCACCCACATTCCCGTGACTACTACATCTCTCGCCACACTCGGCGGCGGCTGCTTCTGGTGTCTTGAAGCTGTTTATCAACAACTCGACGGCGTTGAGGGCGTCGTGTCTGGGTATGCCGGCGGGCACGTCGAGAATCCAACGTACGAACAAGTGTGCGGAAAGAAGACCGGACATGCAGAAGTCGTGCAGGTCACGTTCGATCCCGCGCGAGTGAGCTACCGCGATTTACTCGAAGTCTTCTTCACGATTCATGATCCGACGACGGAGAACCGTCAGGGGAATGACGTCGGTCCGCAATATCGCTCGGTCATTTTCTATCACGACGATGGGCAGCGTCGCGCCGCCGAAGCGATTGTCGCCGAACTAGCTGCGGAGCACGCGTTTGAAGCTGCGATCGTGACGGAAGTGAAGCCCCTTACACGCTTCTATGCGGCCGAAGAGTACCACCAGAATTACTATGTGCAGAACACAGTGCAGCCGTACTGCACGTACGTGATCTCCCCGAAGTTGGCGAAATTCCGAACGAAGTTCGCAGAAAGGCTCCGGGCCGTGTAACCGGCCTCGACTCCGCGGTCGGCAGCTTGAGTCGACAGAACTGCGGGCCGCTCTAGGTTGGCGTTCTATTCGGTCTCGACCGCAATCCCCGGCGCACCAATCGGATTGAGACGCTGAACGGCAGCGGCAACGGCGAGGACTCCCTCTTCGTCGCACGGCCGGCCGACAATCTGCAGACCGATCGGCAAGCCCTCGGCATCGAGCCCGCACGGGACGGATGCGACCGGAAGTCCCGTTAGGCTGAGCAGGAAGGTCGGTGCGATCCAGTCGACATACGTCGCCATTGGTTTCCCCGCAATCGCGGCCGGGTAATTCTGCTCGGCGGGGAATGGCGCCACCGCCATGCACGGGGTAACGAGGAAATCAACGCGCTGGAAGAGCTCGCGCAACATATGCCACACGCGGCCACGAACGTGCTCAGCATCGCCTAACGCACGCGCATCCCCACCGAGGCCTGCGCGCACGTTGTTCGCCACGTTGACGCCGAAGTTGTCCAGCTGCTCGAGGCGGGTGTAGAGCTGCGCCAGAAACCAGTAGCCGCGCAGTGCCAAGAACGCGCGACGCGCAAAGGCGAGGTCGAGTTCCCTGTGGTGCACTGCCGCACCGAGTTGTGCGAGCGCGAACGACGCGTCGCGGCACACATCCTCGATGGCCGGATCGACACCGATGCCTGCGATGTCGGCGACATAGGCGACGCGTGCTTCGCGCGGGAGGCCACGCCTAACGGCGGCAACGAAATCACGCCCCGCTGTGGGCTGGGCAAGCGGCGCGAATTCCGACGGCCCAGAGATCGCTTGCAACATGAGGGCAACGTCTTCGGCCGTTCGCGCCATCGGCCCAGTCACTTGCAACGTGTCCCACACATAGTCCGACGGGTGCGTTGGAACGAGGCCAGGAGAAGGTCGCAACCCCAC
>JBQTIF010000072.1:0-4540 GCA_052388395.1 Gemmatimonadaceae bacterium
TGCCGTTGGTCGGCTCGTTAGGTAACCGACCACCCCACGCTACGCCAGCTGCTGGCGCCACGTCGCTGAATCGGCCGCGATCATTGCGCATGAGCGCGTTCGCGTCACCATCCTGATGAGCGACGTAGAGATCGAGATCGCCATCGTCGTCGTAATCGAGCCAGATCGCGCCGACACTTTTCCGCGGGTCGGCCAGGCCGACTTGCGCGGCGATATCCGTGAAGCGGCCGCCTGCATTGCGATACAAGGCGTTCGCGCGGTCGCGGAGCGCGACAAATAGATCGAGATCTCCATCGGCATCGTAGTCCACCCACGAGAACTGCCTAACGCCCGCCGAATCTGTACGCGTCAGGCTGGACGCCGCCGTGACGTCAGTGAAGCGGCCGCTGTCGTTGCGATACAGCTTGAGAATCGACGCAACACCGGGAGCGAAGCCTAACAAGAGATCCGGATCACCGTCGCTGTCGTAGTCTCCCCATGCCGCCGAGCGCGTGGCTCGCGCGTCAGCCACGCCGGCGGCGGCCCCGACGTCGCTGAACGAACCGTTCTCGTTGCGATACAGACGGTTCGCCGCACCGCCAAACGCCACAAAAAGATCCAGGTCGCCGTCGGAATCGTAGTCTGCCCACGCGTTCGTGAAGGACACGCCGGCGGCGAACAGATCTGACTGTGTTGCCTCGAATGGCGGGGGAACGGTGCGATAGACTCTTCCGCCCTTCATCACGAATACCACGCGTCGGAGGGCGCTGATGTCCTGCAGCGGGTCGCCGTCGACAGCGATGAGATCCGCCTCCATCCCAGCTGCCAGCGCACCGATGCGCTCGCCCAAGCCTAACGCCTGAGCGGCGAGTGACGTGGTGCCCCTGAGTGCGTGCAACACGGGCTCGCCAGCCTCCTGCACGCGGTAGATCGTCTCGCGCGCGTTCTGACCGTGCGCGCCGGCGGTCGCATCCGTCCCCATGATCAGCTTGAGGGGGGGCGAGTCTGTGCAAGCGCGCGCTTATACATCGCGAGCTTCCGAGGAATCCCTTCTTCCATGAAACGGAAGCCTTCTTCCGTATAATTGCCGATGCCGAGGTAGTTCTTTTTGTGCTCGATGTAGTTCTGTGAGACGAGGCCGATGTTAGGCTCGAAGAACGTCCCCCGTTCCGCCATCAGCGCGAGCTCGGCGTCGGTCGCCTGGCTGCCGTGCGTCACAGCAAAGCAACCAGCGAGTGCTGCAGCCCGGATCGCCGACGCGGCATGGGCGTGCACCCAGATGCGCTTTCCTGCGGCTCGCGCCTCGCTGCAGGCGGCCTGGATTTGCGCATCGCTCAAGGTCTGCTGTCCACCTTCGCGGATACTACGCGAAGCAAAAATCTTGATGAGATCAGCGCCGCGCCCTGCGATACCGCGTACCCACGCGCGGATCGAATCAGGCGTTAGGCTCGTGTCCATGAGAGACTGCACGGACGTGAGAAGACGGGGGCCGCTGACCTGACCTGCAGCGATCGCATCGCGCACCTCGAGGTCCAGCGCCGACCCGATGCTCTGCACGGTTGTGAAGCCGGCCATGAGCATCGTGTACGCGTTTTCCTCTGCGGCTCGGCGGCGATCCGCCGGCGTCTCCCCTTGGTTCGACGCGCGACCATCGCGGCCAAAGTGCGATTCGAGATGGACGTGCGTGTCGATCATCCCAGGAAGCACCGTTAGGCGCGACAGATCGTATGTGACGCTGGCGCGCCCCGCCGGAGCGATGCGCGCTATACGCGTTCCTTCGATGACGAGATCGACGTTGCGCTGCGTCGCGCCGCGACCATCGATCAGGCGGCCGGCGCGGACGGTGAACGTCGGTTGCGCCGCGGCAATCAGCGGGAACGCAGCGAGAAGCAGAGCTAGCCGCATCGAAAGGGGCCCTGGAGAGCTACGAGTGCTCGCGGTACGACACACCGTTTGCACTCGTAGCTGAAGACCGTGGCTGACAAACTCCGAGCTTCGCACTGCAGCTCAGAAACTAGAGCGGGACCGCCCATTGCAGCGGACCCGTGTTATACGGATGCCCCGCCCCTCATAGCCATGAACATCCCGCCAAAGATTCCGGCGAGGACCATCGCGACGAGGAAGATGATCAGCATCGCGGGGATCGAGGCCAACGTCCACTTGAGGATAAAAACAACCATGCTGCCGAACGGCATGCTAACGTCGCGGACCGACACATATTGCACAGGCTCGTCCATGGAATCTCCGGTCGTGGGCTGCCGCAATCTGCGCCCGAGCGCTGTTTTGTCGAGTGTAATTGACCTGCGCTTGCGAGAACGCCGACTCAACGCTGGCTAGCCTGGTCGCGTCACTCATGAGCAGTTTTGGTGTCAGACGGAACCACGAGAGCGAGGGATCACGATGCACAGCGCTAGACGTTTTTCGCCGCGACGCCGCACCATCTGTTTCGCCATCCTTTCTGTAGCGATCGCAGGTTCTGCGCAGGCGCAGCAGGGAGCTGGGGGCCCCCCGCGACGACAAGTCACCATGGACACCGCGCGGGTGCGCGAGCTGTACATCAGCAACAAGTGGGAGGACCATCCGATAGCCGACTACGCCGCGCAAATGGCGAACAAGAAGCGTACGGACAGCATCTACACCGTTCGCAGCGCCGGCGTGATGGACTTCAAGAAGGTGTCGTACAAAAGCACAGTCGATGGAATGGAGATCCCGGCATACCTCTTTCAGCCGCTCAACAAACGCGGCGCCAAGGGACACGCTGCGATGATCTGGGTGCACGGCGGCGTGCATGGCGACTGGGGAACTGGGATGTTCCCTTTCGTGCGTGAGGCGATCCAGCGCGGCTACGTGATCATCGCGCCGGAATATCGCGGCAGCACCGGCTACGGCGAGGCGCATCATCGCGCGATCGATTACGGCGGAAAGGAAGTGGATGACGTTGTTGCGGCCGTCGAGTATCTCAAGACGTTACCGCACGTCGATCAGGACCGACTCGGCATCATGGGTTGGAGCCACGGTGGATTCATCACAGCGCACTCGATCTTCCGTGAGCAGCATCCATTCAAGGGAGGCGCGGCGATCGTGCCGGTCACCAACCTCGTGTTTCGTCTCTCATACAAAGGCCCGGGTTACACGCGCAGCTTCTCGACGCAGCAAGGGATACTTGGCATGCCGTTCGAAAAGCGCGAGGAGTACATCAAGCGTTCGCCGCTCTATCAGGTTGAGAAACTGCGCGTGCCGATTCTCGTGCACGTTTCGACAAACGATACGGATGTCGACTACGTCGAAGATCAGCAGCTCGTCTGGAAGCTGATGGCGCTCAAGCCGCACCTCGCTGAGACGAAGGTGTACGAGGACCCCGCACCGTGGGGCGCGTCGATTGGCCACGCGTTCAGCCGACGTGTGAATTCACAGACGCTCGAGCGCGTCGATTCACCGGCGCAGATCGACTCGTGGAACCGCACGTGGACGTTCTTCGACTGGGTCCTGCGGCCGTATGAGGATCGATCGAAGCCACTGGATCCATGCTGGACGCAGGATTGTTCGCGCGGCCGGCCGGGTTCAGGCTCTGATCGTTAGGTATGAGCTCGGAGGCAGGGCATCCTACTTCGGCAGCGCGTTTCGCTCGTCGGCCGGGCATCCCACTTCGGCAGCTAGCGCGCTTTCATGGCCTAACGCGCCTATCACGCCGGGCGCGACGCTGCCTGCGGGGATGCCCGGCCGCCTCGCTCTCGGATCTTCGTTCGTTAGGCACCTCCACCCCTTTTATGGGGTCTCCCGACCCCACCCAACCGCTGCGCTTGGCCTCGTCTCGAGGTAGGGTTGGGTGGGGAGACCCAACAAAAAGTGGTGTCGTGCAGAGGACTCGGAAACGATATCGCCCTGATTCGGGAGCGAGGAAGGCGGGGCATCCGCGAAGGCGGCGTCGCACGAGCGAGAGACCGCGCTTTCGCGATCACAATGAGATCTGCGGTGAACCGCGCGCGGTCTCGCAGCGCAATTGACGTGCGTTCCGCCGCCGCAGGGCATGGCCCGCCGACGAGCGACACGAGTACCTCGCCAACGAGCGAGCGGCCCCGATCGCTCGGAGCCGCCCGTAACTTGCCTAACGCTAACTAGTAACCCGGATTCTGCGTCAACAAAGGTGCCACGTCAATCTCGTTCTGCGGAATCGGGAAGAGCGTGCGGAACGCAGGAATGTTGAGCAGTGTCACCGCCCGCCCCGTACGCACCAGATCCGGCCAGCGATCCGCTTCGAACGCCAGCTCACGCCGGCGTTCGGTCCAGATCGCGTTGAGCACGCTGACCTGTGTCGTCACGTCCGTGCCTAACACGTGCGCGCGCACACCCGCGCGCAGCCGCAGCTCGTTGTACGTCGCCACAGCCTCGGCGAGCTTGTTCTGCCGCGCCTGGGCCTCGGCCTTGTTGAGTAGCACTTCGCCGAGCCGGATGATGTGGAGGTCCTCGTCACCAACGGCAGTTGGGAATTTGGCTCCGTAAACCCGCCGCCGGCTGTCGATCGCGATGGACCACGCACCTCTCTCGTCTCCGGCCTCGAATG
>JBQTIF010000073.1:0-6852 GCA_052388395.1 Gemmatimonadaceae bacterium
TGGCCCTGGACTGCGCCTGCACCCAACGAGCCAAGCACCTCACGCGCGCGGGCCCAGTCATCGGGGACCGGGAACAGCGCCATCGTCCATGCCAAGAACCGCCGATAACCGCCGCGCGCGGGCTCGGCGAGCGCGCCTAACCACGCAGCCGCTACCGGCGAGTTGAGTAGCGCGGCCAGCGTGAGGGCGTCAACCTCGTCGCGGCAGCGCACGACATAACACGTGTTGAGCGGGACTGTGTTGTCGCCCGCGCGCAGCACAGCGGCGCGCGGCGTGCGCGCGAGGTCCGACCAGACGACGCGCGGCAGATCGTAGCGGGCTCCCTCCGTGCGGAAAAGCGCCCACCATTTGGTCCCCCGCGAATCGCTGCGTTGCTCCAACGCATAGCGATGTGCCGCGAAGTGCATCTGAGCTAGTGCCGGCAGCCGCTCGAGCGGAGCGCCGCTTCGTCCATGCGTCCAGATGATGCGGCGCGACGTTGTACCGCAGCGCCACGCCAGGACATCCTCTCCGCGCAAAAGCGGTCGCATCAGTGACGGTTCCACCGGCTCGCAACCTGTATCAGGAATGAATGCCGCGTTGCAGCCAGTCTTGACGCCTAACGCGATGCCGCCAATGCCTGCGGCCTGCAATGGGATGCCCATCGTGGCTAGCCGCTCGAATCCATCGCGTGCCTCCGGTGGAAGCAGCAGCCAGGGGCTGCCAACTGTGTCGTCGAACGGCAAGGACGTCGAGTCGGTCTGCCAGCGCACCGCCAGCTCGCGCCGATGAACCGTCAGCTCGATGGCGTTACGCACTGCGGACTGGCGTTGCGCGACAATCAGCGATGGATAGACCGCCGCGTCGAAAACCGCGGGTGCATCGCTCCAATCCTCGACCGCCTTGAGGGCCGATCTTTCCAGGAGATAGCGGCGCACGCCGGCCCCTGCGAGCGACTTCCAAAGTTTAGCAGGGACGAGGAGTGCCAGCGTGCCACCGTCACGCAGAAGGGCGATGCCGCGCTCCACGAAGGCTGCCGCCAGATCAGCCTGTGCGCCGAACCCGGACCGAGCACCTGACAAATCCGCACCGTGGCGCCATGTCGCCTCGCGCAACACGATGAAACGGCGCCGTAAAGCGTCTCGCATCGCAGGGCCCACGTTATGCGGCCGAACCCACGGTGGATTGCCTAACACAATGTCGAAACCGCCATGATGCAGGACGTCGGCAAAGTGGGTCGGAAACGAGAAGGGGAGGGACGACGCGGTTTCCAGGGAATGCAGTCGCTGGCGCAGCTCACGCGCATGGAGGCGATCATCGCCGAGTTGCAGCTGCTCGGCGGGAAGCGCCCCGCGCCGGCCACCGAACAGATCGCGACCGCGCGTTGCTGTGAGTGTCGCCAGCCGGCGCGCGTTCAGCGCAAGCAACTCTTTGCGCAGGTTCTCAGCCAGGTAGCGTCGCACTGCCCGATCGAGCGTGTGCGCCAACGCCGCCTTGCGACGCCCCGTGGCTCTCACATAACGCAAGCGCATGCGCGCGAGGGGAGCAGATGATGTCTGAAGAGTCGCTGGCGCATCAAAGCCGTCACCAAGCAGCGTGTCGCCGACGCGGATGTTGCGATCGAGGTTGGGAAGTGGCGGCACGCGATGGACGTCCGTTTCAGTGCTGTCAATGACGCATGAGAGCCAGAGACGCAGCTCGCAGAGCCACACCGCCATTGGATTGACGTCGACGCCGAAGATCGCGCTCGCCAGCACGGCGCGACGCAGGATGTCGCGCGGGCGCTGGTCGCCTAACGCATGATGCAGCGCCGCCAGCCGTTCCAGGACGTGCACGAGAAAGGCCCCTGAGCCGCACGCTGGGTCGAGCACCTTGAGCGCGGCGATTCGTGTTCGCAGTCGCGTGAGGTCCTCGCCAGCGGCAGCCCTCGCCTCGCCGCGAAGCAGCGCGGCCACGACAGCAGCATCAGTCTCCGTGCTGCTGAGCGCGTGCTCGAGCGCCGAGTCGCACACGTGAGTGACGAGTGCCTGCGGTGTGTAGTACGAACCGCTAGCGCGACGGCTGGATGCGCTCATCAAGGATTCGAATGCCTTACCGAGCATTTCCGGATCGATCGCGGCTTCGGACCAATCGGTGCTCTCTTCACGAGCAGTGAAGCGATAGCGCGTGAGCACCTCGTCCATGAATGCGCCAATGGCAGCATCAGGAAAGCGCAGCCGCGCTTGCTTCTCCGCGACGGAGCGCGCAAAGAGTCCACCGTTCAGGAAGGGAATGCTGCCTAACGCGCGAGCGGCGGGCGCACGCTGCGTTGACCGTGTGTTCAATGTGCCGAAGAAGAGCGGCAGCACAACACGCTCGTGGAAACGACCGCCACGCAACATGCACTCGGCGTAACGCTCGCTAAGAAAGGCGCGATTCCCATCGAGCCATCCCTTCGACTCCAGAAAGGCGAGGAAGAGCAGCCGCGTAGCGTACACGAGCGCCAGCTCGTGTCGCGTGCGTCCCCCAGCCGGCCCTATCGCTTGGTTGGCCAGAGCGCCGACCTGCCGCGCGACCGCATGGTAGAAGCGTCGTGTCACAGCCTCCCTGCCTAACACCTCCAGCCAGCGGCTGTACGTCGTATCGTCATCAGAAGCGGAGCTGGCCGTGAGCGCGGCGAGCGTATCCGCATCGCTTTCAGTGACACGACCGCAATCGGTTACCAGGGCGCGCACACGCGGCCGCGCTGACGCAACGTCGATGGTAGCGAGGGCCACGTGCCGCGTATCACGCACGGCACCACAAAGGAGCCAGAGAAGCGGCGATCCACGAGCCGCGAGCCGCAGAGCAATTCTCGTTAGGTGGTCGCGTAACGGCCGATTTGAGGGAACGTCGAGAAGCAGCGCCCGCAACGTCCCACTACCGTTGCCCGTGCGGCGCTGGATCCACGCGCGCCGGCAATCGTCGGAGATGCCTAATTCACGCCGTGTGCGACGGTCGAGTGGATCGGGGTCTCCAACGAACCCCACCGCACGTGTAATCGCCGGCAGCCCGGCGGCGGAATCCGCGCGTGCGAGCAGCTCGCCGCATTCTCGACGTGAGAGCACGCCGCGACGCTAAATGCAACAGCAACTCGCTCCGTCACCGTTTACGCGCGTGTTAGACCAATCGAACGCGTGCGAGGAGCGCGCGGCAGCCGTTGGACTAACCGAACCGCCGCATGAGACGCCTTAGACCTTAGACCCTAGACCTGGCTGCGTGCCCTCACTCTCTTTACCGCCAATAGCGACGGCCGCCACCATATCCGACGACGCATTCGCCGTCGTCCGGAACATGTCCGGAATCGTATCCGCGCCTAACAGGATTCCGATCCCTTCCACAGGGAGATCGGCGGCGAGCAGGACCGGCACCATGGAGATGATCGACCCAGCTGGAATCCCTGGCACGCTGAACGTGGTGATGACGACCGTCACAACAATCGTCGCGAGGCGCGCCGTCGTCATGTCGACACCATACAGCTTCGCGACAAATACCACGCCGATCGTCATGCCGATCGCGGCACCGATGCGATAGAGTGACGCCGACAGCGGAATGAGAAACGCAACGACAGGTTCGGATAACTTGAGCTGTGTGCGCGCACTCTCCATCATCGCCGGTAATGCGGCGAGCGACGAACGCGAGCTGAAGGCGACAGCCTGCACTGGAAATACAGCACGCGCGAATTCGCGCAGTGACTGCTTGCCTAACACGAGCGCGATCGGGTACATGAACAGCAGCACAAATATCGTGACGAGCAATGAGACGATGATCATGTACCCCGCTACCGCCCCAGCTGCTGACACACCAAGCTTTGCCGCTAGTGCCAACGCCAGCGCGAAAACGCCGATCGGTGCGAACTTGAGCACCCATTGCACAAGAACGAGCGCGGTATCCGCGACGCCGTGAAAGAATCGCGCAACCGTATCGCGCCGAGTCCCCTCAACACGCGTGAGCGCGATGGCAAAGGCCAGCGTGAAGGCGATGAGAGGCAACATCGCGCCGTCAGCGGCCGACTTGATTGGATTCGGCGGTACGAGATCGACAAGCCATTGCGCAAAGTTCGGAACAGTGCGCGCCGTTTCGCTCGCTCGCGCCGCGGCTTCAGCTGTGCTTGCCCGCAGGGCGGCGACTGCCGCCGGATCGATCGTCATCGTCGAGAAGGCGAGCGGACCAACCAGCGCAGCAAATCCCGCAGCGATGAATAGCGTCACGACGTAGAAGGCAATCGCGCGCCGGCCGATGCGGCCGATGCTCGTGAGGTCCGGTGCGGCTGCCACACCGCTGATCAGCGATCCCACAACGAGCGGTATCACGGTCATGCGGATCGCATTGATGAAGATCGTGCCAAGCGGCTCGATCCATCGCACAGACGCCCGCAACCACGCGATGTCCGTCGTGGCAATGGCGATCCCCGCCACCATTCCAGCGACGAGCGCGATGAGTACTTTGGTTGTCAGCGACACGCGGGGAACCTACGGGAGCCTCTGGGTCGCGGCAAATATTCCCGGGACCCCATCAGATGACGTACAAGTCATACCGCGATCTAGTAAACGAAGCCAAAGGTCGCATACGCGAGATCTCGCCGAACGACAGCATTACGCTACAGGCGGGTGAGCAAGCCCCCTTGTTCATCGATATCCGCGAGCCTAACGAATGGAACCTGGGGCACATTCCGGGGGCGCGCCACATCCCGCGTGGCATCCTCGAGTCGAACATCGAAGCCGCGGCGCCGCGCGATCGCCACATCGTGCTCTATTGCGCCAGCGGTAATCGCACGGCGCTCGCCGCTGACACGCTGCAGCAGATGGGGTACACGAATGTGCAGTCTATGGCGCGTGGCTTTCGTGGATGGTGCGAGGAGGGCGGAGAAGTGGAGGGGTGACGGAGCCACAAGACCATCCACTGCTTTCGAACGCCGAGTTACGCTTCCTCGCTGCGCGCATCACCGCGCACAAGCCGCTGCTCGCCGAGACAGATGGCGCCCCGCGCCGCGCGGCGGTGGCGCTTGTTTTCCGCGCGCCGCTCGACGGCGAGGCCGAGATGCTCGTCATCCGGCGCGCCGAGCACGAACGCGACCCCTGGAGCGGCCAGATGGGTCTCCCGGGCGGGCGGCAGGAGCCTAACGACGCGTCGCTGGAGGACACCGCCATCCGGGAGACGTACGAGGAGACCGCGATCGATATCCGCGCCCACGGCTTCGTGATCGGCGCGCTCGACGAACATCGTCCGCGAACGCCGCAGCTTCCGGCAATAATCGTTAGGCCTTACGTGGCCGTCATCCGGCCGGATGTCACCATCGCCCTCAATGCCGAGGTCGCCGACGTATTATGGATTCCGCTGCACGTGCTGCGCGACGTCGCCACACAGCGCGACTCGGTTGTTCACATCCGCGGCGAAAGCCGCACGGAAGCGAGCTTTGTTGTTGGCGAGACCGTCGTGTGGGGAATGACCAACCGCATCCTGCGCTCGCTGCTCCGCATCCTGGACTAGGGTCCAGCCGCTCCCGCCAGATATTTGTCCAGCGCTGCCTGGTAGTCCTCCATCGTCTTTGTGTAGCCAAAAACAAACCGCGCCATGAATCGGAAGAACGGGTTATAGACCTCGCCCTTCTCGGTAATCGTTAGGCGGCTCCCATTCGCTTCAGGTGCAATCTCGTACTCCCAGCGCCCACCGAACGGCAAGCCCTTGCTGGCGATGACAGCGACCTGACGCCTGGGTGGCTGGCTTTCTACAAGCTCGAATTCGATCTTCCCGTTGGATCCGTCCTCGCGCCAGCGCAGCGGCTGCTCCGACAGCACCGTGACTTCGGCGACCCCTGGACGCCAGCGCGGATACGCGCGCACATCGGCGATCGCGGCGAAGACGCGCTCCGCCGGCTGCGCAAAGGTCCGCGATGTCGACGCGACATGACTCTGCGGAATGAGCGCTCCAACGAGGGCGACGATTGCCACGAGCGCGAGAACTCCAGCGACGATGATCAGGACCCAACGCATAACGAGCGCTCCGATTGACGGGGAGACTCAGGCGGCGCCCGCCGCGTCCGCGCGGCGGCGCTCGAACGCAGCGTGACGCATCGCGTCGGCGGCTCGCGCCAGCGTGGCGAGCCCGCGGAGTGCGTCATCTCGTTCGTCAGGGGCTAGTTGGTCGAGCAGTTGCGCCACGAGCTCTGGCTCCAACACGGACTGGGCGCGCTTGATGCGCACACCGTCGCTCGTTAGGCGCAATTGCACGCGCCGCGCATCCTTCGCGTCGCGCGTGCGCACGACGTAGCCGCCCCGTGCCAGGCGATCCACAGCGAGCGACATCGTGCTGAGTGTCACGCCCATGTGCGACGCCAGTCGCGTGAGATCCGTGCTGGCCACGTCGTCCAGATGATCCAGGATGCTCGCCTGATGCGCGCTCAACACGCGCGCCGTCGCTTCGTCGCGAACGTGGCGCCGGTGACACGCGAAGAAGATCCGCGGGTAGTCTCGCAACAGCGCCGCTACGTCAGCACGCATGGCGACGAATATAACACTCTATTTTGCTTTGGCAAAGCAAAGTATAGTTCTCGTTGCAGCCGTTTGACTTCAGTTCACCATCAAGAATATTTTAGGGCCTCCTAAATTCTCTGCGCGTTCTACTCATCAGTGTCTTCGACTTCCGCTGTTCCGCCTCTCCCCCCTCCTGAAGAGCCACCGACCTCGGCACCCACGGCGGATCCTGGCTGGCTACGAGCCCGCGTAACACCAAGTCTCGCTGAGGTTTATCGCACCATTCCGGTCAGCAACCTGACCTGGTGGCGTAAGATCCTGGCGTTCGCGGGGCCCGGCTATCTCGTCGCAGTCGGCTACATGGATCCCGGCAATTGGGCGA
>JBQTIF010000074.1:0-6432 GCA_052388395.1 Gemmatimonadaceae bacterium
CTTTCTCACACCCCCGCTTTCCCACATTCATCTTAACAATTACATCACACTCGACCCCCAATTTCACCTCGACTCTGACCCCTTTTGATCCTGCTACGGAGCTTTTTTCCAGCCGTAGACGGCTTCCGCTTGCTGTCGCAGGCGTCGCGGCAGGTGCGGCAACAGGACCTTGGTGGTAAAGTGGCCCTGGTACACGCCGTTGTGTGCGTAGCTCCGGCTCATTCACCCAGCAGTGCTCGTGACCACCCCCTTCGGCGCGGAAGCGCGCTTTGATGCCGAAGTTCGCCATCTCGCGGTGATCTTCTGGAAGAGTAACGATGTCGCGGCGGCCGAAGCCGAAGAAGCGAGCCACAACACAATGGGCATGACAATGATGAGGAACAGCAGCCGCAGGATTATCATCGTTAGGGTCGACCGGTGTTAGGCAGCGTGCTTCGGAAGCGCTTCTGGGACAGCGCTATCTGACGCGTCGTGGCATCAAGCTGTTTGGAAAACTCGTACGCGTCGCGAATGCGCAGCGGGCGCACCTTATCGCCCCGTTCTCGCGCTCATGCATGACGGCAACAAATGCGATCACCGAGCTTCTCGAATCCGCACGAAGAGAAGAAGTGCGTCGTCTTCCAAAAGTGTGATTCCGCAGCCGTTGGCAGCCGCCGGGACTGATCGTCAGGTTCGAGTTTCGTCGGCTCCATGCGCGAGCCGTTGAGCCATAACATGATCGGCCCAACAACGTAGGGGATGGCGATTATGAGAGCGATCGCCAGCAAGATTCCCATAGCGTTCCGCGCGCAGGTGCTTTTGAGAGACGATGCCTATTGGGACTGGGTCATGCCACGCCGTTACGCGCTGTGCCCACGCTGTCATCAGCAATGCCCCTCCCGCGTCGTAAGCCTTGAGGAGAGACGGTACGCTAGTTAGGCGACGTGACCCACTCTGTCACGGGACCGTCCTCTCATAGCGCTCGCTCCGCTGTGACTAGAGCGCTTTCCATTCTCGGGACGGCTCTATGCCAAGCAATGACAAGCCAGGAAACGACGAACTGCAATTCGACCGCGTTTCGGCGTCTGGCGAAAGTGCTGCGCCGAGAGACGCAATTGTGTGCGCGGCGTGCGCCGCCGCTGTGCGTACCTGGTACTACGACGTCGATGGCGCCCCGCACTGCGCTGGCTGCAAACAGAAGGTCGAGCGAAGCAATGGTCCGGTTCGCGATTGGGGACTGACCTTTCGTGCTGGCGCGTTTGGATTCGGCGCCGCTATTGCCGGCGCGATCATTTATTACGGCGTCATCGCCATCACGAACTTCGAGATTGGCATCGTGGCGTTGTTGATCGGATGGATGGTCGGCTTTTCGATTCGGAAAGGTGCGAACGGTCGCGGCGGGCGACGGCTGCAGGTTGCTGGCGCCGCGCTGACGTACTTTGCCGTCGCGCTTGCATACATGCCCCTCGTGATAAAGGGTGCCGCCGAGAAGGCCAAGGTAGCGACGCAAGAGAGCGCTGTATCCGCTGATTCGACACAGGAGAGCAGCGCGGAGCCTAACGCGGTGGCCGACCCGGATGCGGCTTTGCTAAGCACGCCGGCGGCTGATGCGAAAGTGCATCCGATCTTCGCCGTAGGCGCTCTTGTCGCGTTGACGTTTGCGCTTCCGGTGATGGTTGTATTCGGTACACTACCTTCAGGGCTCATCAGCGCACTTATCATCGGCATCGGCATGCGGCAGGCTTGGACGATGACACGTGCGTCAGACATGACGATCGGCGGCCCTTTCAAGGTTGGGCGCAGCCGCTCGGGCGCCACACAAGCCGCCTAACGCGGTGCAGCAGAACACTCAGTCCGCAGCCGTCGAGTACCGGGCGGCCTGCCCGCACTGTGACACGGAGCTCGCTTGGGGGGCGCTCGCTTGCCCGGCCTGCGGTTGGCTTGTCCACGGAGAAGCGCTTAAGCAGCTCGCGTCACGAGCCGAGGAGCACCGCGAGACTGGCAAGCTCGAGGAAGCGCGACATGCGTGGGAGGAAGCGCTCGCGCTTCTTCCGGCGTCCTCGCAGCAACACGCGGTCATCAGCGAGCGTGTGCGCGAGCTGGAGGCGCGGCACACGGCCGCGCAGCTCGAACAGCCAGCGACGCCTAACGAGCGTCCGAAGGACGGTTCCCAGTGGAAGAAGACGCTGGCGACCTTGGCCGCTGTCGCGCTCCTCCTCGGCGGGAAGTTCAAGTTCCTCATTCTCGGGCTTACGAAGGCGAAGACGTTTGTCTCGATGTTCGCCTTTTTTGGTCTGTACTGGACGACGTACGGCTGGATGCTCGCACTTGGCTTGGTGCTGTCGATCTACATCCATGAGATGGGTCACGTCGCCATGTTACGGCGTCTCAAGATCAGTGCCGGAGCGCCGCTGTTCATTCCCGGCGTTGGCGCGCTCGTGTTGCTCAAGCAGCGGATTCATGATCCCAAAACCGATGCTGCTGTCGGACTCGCCGGCCCTGTGTGGGGACTCGGGGCTGGAATCGCTGCGTTGGCGATTTACGGCGTAACGGATGCGAAGATCTGGTTAGCAATCGCACAGCTGACCGGGTTCATCAACCTGTTCAACTTGATTCCTGTCTGGCAGTTGGATGGCGCGCGCGGGTTTCACGCGTTGAGTGTGCAGCAGCGCTGGGTGGTTGTCGGGACGTTCCTGGCGATGCTGTTCTTCACCGGCCAGAAGCTGCTGATTGTCGTCGCGGCGGTGGCGGTGTGGAGCGCGTTCAAGCGTGAGGCGGGCCCTGGGGATCAGCGTACGCTCGCGACGTTTGTGGTACTGATTGTGGCGCTCTCGTTGATGTCGGTCCTCAAGGCGTTGTGATCGTCCGCCCTGGGTACGGCATCCATGCCCAGGCGTGCTCGGGACACAACGCTCACGACGGCGAAAGGAGCCAGAAGCGAGAAATGGACCGATGTCTATCTCGTGAAGCAGCGTGGCGGACTCCACGTCGACCTGGATGCCGACGGCGTTAGGCATGACATCGCGTTCTGGCGCTGGCCCAACTACAACGATTGGACGCCGCTCCTTACACTATTCCGCACGCCGGATCGACGACGATGCACTGTTCGGAGCGACTGACGGTCCGACCTTCCGGACGTTTCGATACAGCCTCACGGCTACAGCGCTGAAATACGCCGAACGCGCGTCGCGCCGACGTGAAGCTATCGTTGTAGCGTCGGTGATCAACTCGATACCACGGTCGAGCTAAGCGTCGTTGCACACCCAGAAGATGCAGCGCGCCTCGCGCAGGCGGCGTTTTAGCGAGAGCCGCGAGCGAAGGAACTAAGTGACGTCTTCGCGCGTGCGGCGACCTGCATCATCGAGCACATGGAGGCACTTAAGTTATGGGTATCGCTCGGCGAGCAGTGCGACGAGGGCAGACTCGAGCGCGCGCTCGAACACACCCTGCGCTCCCTTTCAGATCCGGCGAGTCGCTTGCGCGGCCTCGCTGGTTCCGAAGTGGCTCCGTGGTCGTGTGCTGCAGGAGAGGCCGCCGGTTCCGGTGCTTGCGCATGCTGCCGCACGAGTGCGAGGGGGGTGGCAGCTCGCGTCCCGTCACGCTGCGCTCGCTGTCAATCTGTCTAGCGACTGGCGCCGCCAGGAACCACCTAACGATACTTCCGCGTGAGTGCTGGAAAGCGCTTCGGTAGGTCGTCCTCTGCGCCACGTTAGGCTTTTGTTGGATCCACGCCGGCTGCAACCAGGAAAGAGCGAGAGTTAGGAGCGTTAGGCATAGCGGGCCACTGCCGCGTGGTCTTGCGGATCGCCTGAGCGAGAGGCGCCTTCCGCCATGGCCTTGTTCATGAGCGCAGCGACTTCCGCGCGGTTCTATCGCTCGTATTCCTGGCGGCGGCGCTCCAACTGATCGAGGATCTCGGGCTCACCTTTCAGCTCGGCCAAGGGCACCAACTGTTCACGCACGTATTCCCAGTCCAGCTTACCCGTCTGCCGCACTATGACGCGCTCGACGTCTACCCAGTCCTGGCCCCGCCCCGCGAACGCTTTCATCACGAGAAGGTCCTCGGCAGAGCACGTACGAAGCGCCACACCTGGCGGGTAATCGAAGTACGACGACCGATCGACAACCCGCTCCTCGAACGGCAGTGCGCCGAGCGCAATGTCGAGTCCAACCCCGGACTGCGATTGTAGCAGCAGGACGCGATTCTCCAGTGCGAAGCGGCGCGCGTCCGAGATGCGGCTGGCGAACTGGCCGAGCAAGACATCTACGTAGAATGCCTCGCCGCCAAAGCCGGTCAGCAGAGTGAGGTCGACGTCAACCGTTAGGCGCGGCTCGCCCCATCGTTGTACCGCGAGCCCACCAATGAAGCAGAACCGCCAACCCTGCGCTTGGCAGAAGGCCTGGAGGGTCGTCGCAGCTTCGATGACCTCGATTATGAGCGGCGGGCCCTCATGAACCAGCGTTGTTGTTCGACAAGACCAGATTCAGTCCTCGGCGGGAAGGTCGCTGTCAGGGACCCTCCTGATCGCGCACACAGCATGGCAATGGTGCGATAGGCGTCGAGCTCGCGGAGCTCTTCGCGCTTGATGCGCTCGAGTTCCTTGCCTGCTCGCTTCCACGTATCAACCCACTTCCGCCCAGCATCGAGCTCGTCGCGCGTCCAGTTGGCAAGGGCCGAATATCGAGCTGCCATGCATGCAGAGTAACAGTGCCAGGCTAGCGGCGGAAGCTCGCGCAATCGCTGTCAATTGTCGCGCGCAGCGCATTCAATTCCGATGCGGTCAGTCGCACCTGTCCAGATAGAGCGCTTCAGTCATGAACTCAGGACTCGTCCATTCGGAGGCAAACTTGGACATGTCGACAGGCAGGCTGTAGCGGATCCGGATTCGGTTCCTGAACTAATGCCTTCCATTAGTTCAGAATAGCTTGTAAGCTGAACTATGTAACCTGGGAGATTCAGGATGCGTGGACGCCGAGTGTCCCTCATCTGGCGGCACGACCCAACCATTTACGCACCCGCCAAATACCGGCGCGCATGCCGCTACGAAGCCTACATACCGGAGCCGCTCTCGACACTTCGGCTCGCGCTCGACGCGGAGAGCTCGGGTCTCGTATCCGACGCTGAAAATGCGATCCGCGATCTGAACGCCACGAATAAGCCTTCACTCGCACCGCTTGCAAGACTCTTACTGCGCACGGAGTCGATTGCGTCGTCAAAGGTTGAAGGGATGCAAGTGGGCGTGCGGGCGCTCGCCCGTGCCGAGGCATACGGCGACGCAGGTCGAAAAGTCGCGCCGACGGCCAGACAAATACTCGCCAACGTGGACGCCATGCAGTTGGCAATTGACGAAGGTGCTACAGCGAAGAAGTTCATCGCTGCCCACATAACGAGTGTGCATCGGCGACTGATGGGCGAGTCACCTGGCGCGGCAACCGCTGGTCACGTGCGGACGCGACAGAATTGGCTCGGAGGTAACGATCATAATCCGTGTGGCGCGGATTTCGTCCCGCCGCCGCCGGAACACATTGCTGCGCTGCTGTCCGATCTCTGCGATGCGGTCAACGAGGAGGTGTTGCCACCATTGGTTCAGGCGGCGCTCGTTCATGCCCAGTTCGAGACCATTCATCCATTCGATGACGGCAACGGACGCACTGGACGGGCGCTGATCCATGTCATTCTGCGACGGCGTCGTCTTGCGCCTGAGTATGTGCCGCCGATCAGCGTCGTGCTGGCGGCATCGCGTCAGCGCTATATCGGGAGCCTAACGCAGTATCGCGACGATGAGGTCGCGGAGTGGATTCAGCATTTTGCAATCGCCACTGCGCAAGCAGCGCATCTGGCTACGGGATACGTACGCGCCGTCGAGCGTCTGACGGAGCGTTGGCGTGCGCAGCTGGCTGATGTCGTCGCCCCGCGCGCCGATGCGGCTGCGTGGGCAATCATTGCCGTGCTACCCGCCCACTCCATTATCAGCGCTCCGATCGCCATTGCCGCGACAAGCCGCGCGCGAGCTGCCGTGTACCAAGGCATCTCCGAGCTGGAACGCGCTCAAGTGCTGAAGCCGCTGTCGAGCGCGCGACGGAATCAGTTGTGGGAAGCGATTGGTCTACTGGATCTCGTCGCAGGTCTCGAGGCCGGACGCGCGCCGCCTAAACGTTTGCGGGTTCCGAAAATTCTGACCACCTCATTTCCGGAAATTCTGGCCACCTTGAAGTAAAGCTCACTGAGGGGCCACCCCTCGCGGAAAGACTCCGCGAGGGGAAAGGTGATCGACCGGTTGAAGCGGCACGCCATTCAGGTCCTGCGTCAGGCGGGCCACACGCTGGAGGCGATCGCCGCGCAGGTCGCCGTGGGAAAACGCAGCGTCCAACGCGTGGTCGATGAGCCGATGATCACGTCGATCACTGAGTTTGTGCGCGATCCCGCGCTCGCGCGCCGGCGTCCCGGTCGGC
>JBQTIF010000075.1:0-7049 GCA_052388395.1 Gemmatimonadaceae bacterium
TTGGGTGTAGCGATCACGATTCTCGAGGCCCTTCCGCGCCTCGTTCCCGCCGAAGACGCCGAGATCGGAGTGGCCCTCGCCGAGTACTTGGGAGAAGAGGGTCTCGAGATTCATACAGGGGTGACGATCACGGGCGTCCAGTCCAGTCGCGACGGTCACAGCGTGACGTTTCATCAACAGGGCGCAACCGCTCGCAGCATTCGTGCGCAGCGCGTGCTGGTCGCGACCGGCCGTCGAGCCAACACGCAAGGGTTTGGACTGGAAGCGGCTGGCGTAAAGCTCGGGGCCAAAGGTGAAGTGGTAGTGGATGAGTTCCTCGCGACGTCAAACCCGAGCATTTACGCGGCTGGCGACGTTGTGGGCGATCCGATGTTCGTCTACGTCGCCGCCTACGCCGGGACGGTCGCGGCGGAAAACGCGCTGTCGGGAAACGTTAGGCGCTACGATCTGACCGCGGTTCCGCGCGTGACGTTTTCCGATCCCGCGGTTGCTTCTGTAGGGTTCACGGATGAGGAAGCGCGTCAGAACGGCATCGAGCCGTTGGTATCCTCTCTGCCACTCGAACACGTGCCGCGCGCGCGCGCGGCGCGCGACACGCGCGGATTCGTCAAGCTCATCGCGGATGCGGCGACGCGAAAAATTATCGGGGGCCACATCCTCGCTAGCGAGGCAGGCGAGATGATCACTGAGCCGGCGCTAGCGATCCGGCACGGGTTGACCATCGACGATCTGACCAGCGCGTTTCATCCGTACCTAACGCTGTCGGAGGGGGTCAAGCTCGCGGCGCAGGCATTCAGTCGCGACGTACGGACACTATCGTGCTGTGCGGCGTAGCCACGGGAGTCACGGCTCCAACGAGGGGCGTTTCGGTCGCAAGTAACCTGGCCGGCGCACGGTGAGCCGGATCGCTCTCCTCTCGCATTACGGACGTGTCCGCCTGTGCTCTGCGTTTGGGGAACGACCGCTGGCACTAGATGCCCATAGCCTCAGGGCTGGCGTACGCACTCCTGAACTGCAATAGTTGTAAGGCTCGGCCATCGCACGCCAGAACGCCGACTACATGAAGCGACCAGGTACTCACTTTGTGCGGCCAGGGCGCTCGGCGGCCGTGCCAGCAGATCAGTCGCCATCGCCTAACAAACTTAAGCGAATCGTCGACCACCAGATGCGAGACAGCGACGGACGGCTCCGAGGCATCTTCAACCAGAGCCTCGCCGGCATCGCGCAGGTCGATCTCACGGGCCGCTTCGTCGAAGTGAACGCTCGCTATTGTGAGATTGTGGGGCGCTCCGCTGAGGAGTTGCGCGGGCTGCACATGCAGGAGATCACGCACGCAGACGACCTCCCCCGCAACCTCGAGCTCTTCGTGCCACTGGTTCAGGGCGACGGAGACGCATTTGTTATCGAGAAGCGCTATGTCCGGCCGGACGGATCGGAAGTGTGGGTCAACAACAGCGTGTCGCTGGTCCGGGATCGCAAAAACAAGCCAAAAAACGTCTTGGCCCTCACGCTGGACATAAGCAAGCGCAAACGTGCTGAACAGGTACTGCTGCGCGCCGAGAAGGACCTTCGCGATTTGCTGGCCCGCGAACGAGACGCCCGCGGCGAAGCCGAAACGTTGAATGACGTAGCGCGCACGCTCGCAGCGGAACTGGATCTCGAAACGCTCGTGCAGGAAGTAACTGACGCCGCCACGAAATCCACGGGCGCTCAATTCGGTGCGTTCTTTTACAACGTCACCAACGAACGGGGCGAGTCCTATCTGCTATACACATTGTCGGGTGCGCCGCGCAAAGCGTTCGAGCATTTCGGGGTCCCGCGCAACACCCCACTATTCGAACCTACCTTCCGCGGAGCGGGCGTTGTGCGACTCGACGATGTGTTGAGCGATCCTCGCTATGGAAAGAATCCACCGCACAACGGCATGCCGAAGGGCCATCTACCTGTGCGCAGCTACCTCGCCGCACCGGTCGTCTCGCGCTCGGGCACGGTGCTCGGCGGATTGTTTTTTGGTCATGCCGAGGTCGCCGTGTTTACCGACCGGTGCGAGCGTCTCGTTGTGGGCATCGCGGCGCAAGCGGCGATCGCCATCGATAATGCGCAGCTTTTCATCGCCGCCGAGAAGGAGATCGCAGAACGGAAACGCGCCGAAGCGGCATTGCGCGAGAGTCACGCGGAGCTTCGCGCGCATTCAGACGAGCTGGAACGTTTCAATCGGGTGGCCGTGCGGCGCGAGCTGCGCATGATCGAGTTGAAACAGGAAATCAACGAGCTTTGCGCGCGACTCAGTGAGGACGCGCGCTACACGCTCGAGGGCGTAACAGCGGTCGGGGCGAGCGATGCCTAACGCGGTTGCCAATAATGGTGGCGCGGGCACTGAGCTGCAGGCCGAAATCGCGGTCCGCTTCGGTGTGCTGCCTAACTTCTTCACACTTGCGCGCGAGAGCCCGGACATCGGCGCGAACCTGTGGGCCTTCGCGCGTTTCGCCTATCTGGACAATCCACTGCCTTCGTTATTCAAGGAACGTCTCTTCGTTTACCTCTCGCGATTTTGCGACGTGCGCTATTGCGTCGCGCGCCACGTGGGCTTCCTCGCGGGGTTGGGCCGGTCTTCCGGAGACGGCGAGAGTCCCGTCCAGAGCGTCGATGAGATCATCCGCCTCATCCGGCGGCGATTGCCTCGCGGTGATGATCTAGCAGCGCACCTAACGCGGTGCGCCACGCTGAACGCACCGCTAGCCCAATTGCCGGCGCTCGACCCTGCTCCAGAGGAAGCGATCTTTGCGTGCGCGACACACGCCTTCCTGCAGTCCAGCGATGCCAGCAAGTCTGTGGAGGCGCTGAGACACGGCCTCACGCCAGCGGACTTCGAGCACCTCCTGGTCTTACTCGCCTTCGTGCGGACGGCGCACTACTGGACCAAAGTCCACTCCGAGCTGACGCTCGAGCAGGATGTGACCCAACTGCTCGCCGCACAGCAGCTACTGGCCGACTGTCTGCTCAACGACCCTGAGTCCGCTGCCTGCGACATCAGTCAAACGCTCATCGACGAGCTGACACATCTGCGGCAAGTCGCCGGACGGACGGATGAGCTGGAGCAGGCCAACGCGGCCATCAGCGAAATCGAAGCGCGGACTCGTCAGAGTAACACCGAGCTCACCGCGCGCCTTGCTGACCTCGAACAAGCGAACGCCCGCATTCGCGATGCTCGACGCGCCGCCCTCAACGTGATGGAGGATGCGGTCCGGTCCCAGGAGCTGGTAGAAAAACTGAATAGCGACTTGCGCGCGGAAGTGGCTGAGCGACAGCAGGCCGAGACCGCATTGCGCGAAGGGGAACGCCGCTTTCGCGAGATGATAGAAGCGCTTCCGGCGGCGATATACACAACGGACGCCGAAGGACGCCTAACGCACTTCAATCAAGCCGCCGTGGACTTCTCCGGCCGCGTGCCAGAGCTGGGCACGGACCAGTGGTGTGTCAGTTGGAAGCTTTATCGCACTGACGGATCGCCAATGCCGCATGACCAGTGCCCGATGGCTACAGCCCTCAAAGAAAGGCGACTCGTCCGCGGCGAGGAAGCCATAGCGGAGCGGCCCGACGGCAGGCGCATCTCGTTTGCCCCGTATCCGACGCCGCTGCGCGACGGCGATGGCAATGTCGTCGGCGGCATCAACATGCTGATCGACATCAGCGAGCGAAAGGAAGCCGAGGCGGCATTGCGGCAAAGCGAAGAGCGCTTTCGCGCACTGGTCACGGCGTCGGCCCAAGTCGTGTGGACTACGGATGCGGACGGCAGCGTCGTGGAAGATTCCCCCTCATGGCGTGCGTTCACGGGCCAAACATTCGCAGAATGGAAGGGGTTGGGCTGGCTGAAAAAATTCACCCCGACGATCGGGATCGTACAGCTGAAGTCTGGCGAGAAGCGGTGGCCAGAAGATCGCCATGCCACACGACATACCGGGTGCAGACAGCGGACGGCGGGTATCGCTGGACCGCGGTGCATGCGATCCCTGTGCTGGAGCCTAACGGGCGCGTGCGCGAATGGGTCGGGATGAACAGCGATATCACCGAACGAAAACAAGCCGAGGATGCGCTGCGGGACGCTGACCGCCATAAAGACGAGTTCTTAGCGACGTTGTCGCACGAGCTGCGCAACCCGCTGGCCCCGATTCGCAACTCGGTGCACATCATGCGGCTGGCGGGGCCCGATGGGGAGGTCGTGGAGCAGGCGCGCCTAACGATCGAGCGCCAGGTGAGTCAGATGGTTCGGCTCGTGGACGACCTGCTGGATGTCTCGCGTATCACGCGCAATGCGATCGTCTTGCGCAAGGAGCGCGTCGCGCTCTCGAGCATCGTCCAGAGCGCCGTGGAAGTCAGCGGTCCGCTCATCGAGGCTGCCGGCCACGAATTAGTCGTTAGGCTTTCGGATCAAACAATCTGGCTCCATGGCGACCTCACGCGCTTGACGCAGGTGGTGGCCAATCTCCTCAACAACGCCGCCAAGTACACGCCGGAACGGGGCCGCATTGCGCTCAGCGCAGAGCGGCAAGGGAATCAGGCTGTCGTTCGCGTACGCGATAGCGGAATAGGCATCCCACCGGAAAAGCTGCAGCACATCTTTCAAATGTTCGCCCAGGTGGATACGTCGCTGGAGCGTTCTCAGGGTGGGCTCGGTATCGGCCTAACGCTGGCGCAGCGCCTCGCTGAGCTCCATGGAGGCACCTTGCGAGCCGTGAGCGAGGGCATTGGACGCGGGAGCGAGTTCACGCTCACCCTCCCTGTGGCTGCGGACGAATTCCTCGTGCGACCACCTGACGTCGATGATGGGATTCAGACTGGCGCCGAAGTGCGATCGCGCCGTGTTCTTGTTGCCGACGACAACCACGACTCAGCCGAAACTCTTGGCTTAGTGCTTCGGATGCTGGGCCAGGAAGTGCGGATCGCGCATAACGGGGCGCAGGCGTTGGAGGAGGTGGCCGCATTCCGGCCGGAACTGGCGCTGCTCGATATCGCGATGCCGGGAATGAGCGGCTATGACGTAGCGCGCCAGATTCGGGCGCGGGAGGAGCTGAAAGATGTGGTTCTGGTTGCGTTAACCGGCTGGGGGCAGGAAGCCGACCAACAGCGTTCGCGTGCCGCAGGCTTCCAGCTACACCTAACGAAGCCTGCTGATCTCGCAACGTTGAGAAGGCTGCTTGCATCGCTCCCCGGGTCGGCCGCGCCGCAGCCCGTCGAGAGCCGCGAGCCGCCTGCGCACGCATTCATGGCTCAGAAGAACGTCGAGAACGCAACATGAAGTCGCGCTCTGACGGTCCCCGTCCGCCCCCCCCAACCCCACGAACGACCGCTGGGCCTGCTTCCGCAGCGATGCCTACTCAGGACCAGGATGGCTCAGGTAGCCCGCCGTCACACGCGCTGTTTCCGATCGTAGGCGTCGGCTCGTCGGCCGGGGGACTCGACGCCCTGTCGAAAATGCTTCGCGCGCTGCCCGTCGATACGGGGATGGCGTTCGTGCTCGTGCAGCACCTGGACCCGACGCATGAAAGCAAGCTGCCCGAGATTCTGTCACAGACGACCAGGATGCCGGTCACGGAAGCGCGTGACGACGTGCCGCTAGCGCCGAATCACGTCTACGTGATGCCCCCGGGAGCCGACATGATGGTCGCAGGCGGCGCGCTGCGGCTGTCGTCGCGCGTGGCACGGCCGGGGCATTTTCGTCCGATCGATCACTTTCTCACTTCGCTCGCGCAGCACAACAAACATACGGCGATCGCAGTCCTGCTGTCCGGCGGCGGCACGGATGGCACGTTAGGCATGGAAGCGATCAAGGGAGAGGGCGGCATCACGTTTGCGCAGGACTCCAGCGCGGAACATGACGGCATGCCGCGCAGCGCCGTCGCGGCAGGGTGCGTCGACTTTGTCCTGCCGCCTAACGAAATCGCCAGCGAAATCGCGCGCATCGCGCTGCACCCGCACATCGCCGCGCCCGGCGAGCTGCGCGAACCGCAAGCGCATGAAAGCGACCTCGAGCGGATACTGCAGCTTGTTCGCAAGAGCGGCGGCGGTGTCGATTTCACCGGCTACCGCCGCAGCACACTGTATCGCCGCATCACGCGGCGTATGGCCCTGCTCAAGCTCGACGTGCCCCGCGATTACGTCCGTTTCCTCGAGAGCGATCCGCACGAGGTCGAGAAGCTGTATCAGGACTTTCTCATCGGCGTGACGAGTTTCTTCCGCGATCCGGCGACGTTCGATCTCCTTAAGACCAAAGTCTTTCCCAAGCTGGTCGAGCAACGCCAGCGGAACGCCCCCCTGCGGGTCTGGGTACTCGGATGTTCCACGGGAGAGGAGGCGTATTCGATCGCGATTGCATTCTCCGAGTTCCTCGAGGGCGCAGCGAAGCAGATCCCCCTACAGATCTTTGCGACCGACGTCAACGCGATCGGAATCGAACGCGCGCGGACGGGCGTTTATCCCAAGACCATCGCGCAAGACGTGTCGCCGGAGCACCTGCGGCGGTACTTCGCTGAAGTCGACGGCAAATACCGGATCCTCAAGTCGATCCGCGATTCAGTCGTGTTCGCGCGCCACAACGCGCTCAGCGATCCGCCCTTCTCGCACGTCGACCTCGTGAGTTGCCGCAACCTGCTTATCTACTTGCAGCCAGAAGCGCAGCAACGATTGATCCCCGTGCTGCACTACGCCCTTAACGCAGCGGGCTTTCTGTGGCTCGGCGGCTCGGAATCCGTTGGCAAGCATAACGGCCTGTTCGACGCCGTCGATGCTCGGCACAAGATCTATGTACGCAAACCGGGGCGGGCGCATGTGGCCGTCCGAGCCCAGGCGGGACGTGCCGGGAGTAAGGGTTCCGAAGCGGGGTTTCGCCCCGCCGAGCATGTCGCGGGAGTCGAGTCACATAGAGAAGGGGATCGTCTGCTGCTCGCGCGGTACGCGCCGCCCGGTGTCATGATCAACGACGATCTGGAGATCGTGCAGTTCCGTGGAGATGCCAGTGCTTACCTCGCGCCAGCGCCGGGGAAAGCGAGCTT
>JBQTIF010000076.1:0-6439 GCA_052388395.1 Gemmatimonadaceae bacterium
GGCGGGGGGGGGGCGGCGGCCCCCCGGGGCGGCTCGGGTCGTCTCCAGCCGCCCCCCCGGGCGCCCCCGCGCCGCGGGGCGGCCCGCGGCGGGCCCCCCCCCCCCCCCCCCCCCCCCCCGCGCTCGCCAAGACATGAGCGGGCGATGCGGAAAATACCCGCGATTGGAAGCGATCTTCGAGCGAGCGCGTGTCCTCTGCCGCAGGGGATGCCCCGCCGACGGAGAACGGACGAACGTATGGACGAAGCGGGATGCCCCACCGACCACAAACGCGCAGCTTAGGACGCGGCGCCCGCGGCCTGCGGTTAGGTCAGCGTCAGCAACTTGCCGCGGCCGTCGCGCCGTCTATGATTGCAGACATGCTGTCCTCGCTCGTCTTCGCCGGCGCACTCCTCGTGGACTCGACGTTCACGCTCGCGGCAAAAAGGGTGACGGCCCCGCCGCGCATCGACGGCACGATCGATGGCAGCGAATGGGGGAACGCGTCGCTCGCGCAGTCGTTCCTGCAGTTTCAGCCGCGCCGTGGCGACCCGGCCTCGCAACGCACCGACGCTCTCGTCGCCTACGATTCGACGCACATCTATATCGCGTTTCGTGTCTTTGACACGGAAGAACCGACGGGTCAACTGACGCGTCGCGACGCTGAATTGTTGGATGACGACGCCGTGATCGTGCTGCTCGATACGTACCGGGATCGTCAGTCCGGCTACTATTTCGTCACGAACTTGTTAGGCACACAGGCGGACGGGCGTATCGCCGACGATGGCCGCACCGTGGATGGAAGTTGGGACGCGTCCTGGCGTTCCGCTGCGCGTCGATCGGCGGATGGTTGGCAGGCTGAGTTGGCGATCCCACTGGCCTCCATCGCGTTCCGGGCGGGAGACGCGCGCGCCTGGGGAATCAATTTCGGGCGCAGCCGGCGACGCACACTGGAACGGAGCTTCTGGGCCGGACCGCTGGACAACGCCTACCGCATGTCGCAAGCCGGCACGCTCGAAGGGTTGAGCCTAACAGCGCCGCCAAAACGACACCAGCTAATTCTCTACGGCCTAACGCGTGCTCAGGACGGGGAGGCCGGGCACAGTGATGCCGGCGTGGATCTGCGCTTCGCGCTTACGCCCCAGATGGCCTTCACTGGTACGCTGAATCCGGACTTCGCGACGATCGAAGCTGATGAAGAGCAGGTCAACCTAACGCGCTTTGAGGTCTCGTTGGCGGAAAAGCGGCCGTTCTTTCTCGAGGGGAGCGAGCTGTTCCGGCAGCGCATCCGTACGTTCTACACGCGGCGCATCACAGACATTCGCGGCGGCGCGAAGCTCTACGGTAAACAAGGGCCCTGGACGCTCGCCGGCATCTACGCCGACGCATCCCCGAGCGGGACAACGCCCGAAGCACGTTACTCTATCGTTAGGGCACAGCGTGACCTCGGGCGCTCGAACGTTGCCTTCATGCTCGCCGAGCGTGACACGACCGGGGAGCACCAGGGCTCCGCTGGACTCGACGCGAATCTGTTTTTTACGAAGACACTGGGCATGACTGCCCAGGCGATTCAGAGCTATGGCCCATTCACGGGTGGGGCGACGGCGTTCTTTCTGCGGCCGAGCTATGATTCGCCGACGGGACACTTTCATGTGCGCTATACGCACCTGGGCGAGCGCTTTGCCGACAACGCCAACGTCGTTGGGTTCATCCGCGACGACGACCGCCGCGAGTTCGATTCGGCGATTGAGAAGACGCTGTGGATCCGCCGCGGTGCATTTGAGCGCCTGGGCTACGACTCGAACTACAACATCTTCTGGAGCCAGAGCGGGACGTTGCGAGCGTGGGAGATCATCCAGAACGTCGCGGTCGATTTGCGCAACCGCCTGAGCGCAAACGTACAACACATCGAAGACCTGCAACGCTTCGAAGAGGAGTTTCGCAATCGCCGCACCGGTATCACTGTCGGCTACAACACGCGCGAGTATCAATCCGTGCAGGTAGGGTACGAGTTCGGTCGCAATTTCAACTCAGACCTTGGTCTCGTCACTGCCCTGGCGCGTTACAAAGTTACCGATGAACTGTCGCTGGAGTACGAGCTGGAGCGCCTAACGCTATCTCCCGACCCCGACACCGCGTCGACGTGGATTCACGTCGCGCGCCTTAACCAGTTCTTCACAAAGGACTTGTTTCTCCGGCTCTTCTATCAGACGAACTCGGTGATCGAACGGCGAAACGTGCAGGCCGTCTTTGTGTGGCGCTACTTGCCACCGTTCGGCACGCTGCAGCTCGCGTTTCAGCGCGGGACCGCCGCGTTTGGCACACGGTCCGAGCAGGGGAACACTCTGTTTCTCAAGGCGACAGCCGTTTTTTAGGAACGTACTCGCGACTCAGCGACCGTGCTCAACGCGCGACTGGCGCTGGCTCCATGAACAGGTCATCCACGTAGCACCAAGCCCAATCTTCGCCAGGTTGCAGACTTCGGATAATTGGATGCTGCGTCCGGAGGTAGTGCTTGGTGGCGTGCTTGCCGCGGGAGTTGTCGCAACAGCCGACATGCCCACACGTTAGGCATCGCCGTAAGTGCACCCAGTCCCATCCCAGTGCGAGGCACTCTTCGCACCCATCCGTACGCGGCGCGACGTCGCGAATCTGGCTCACGTGCGCACAGAGAGTTGTCATCCTCAACTCCGAGTTCTAGGCCGCGGCTCCTGCGATGCGCATTCGCAATTCGTCGTTAGGCAGCGGCCCCACCGCTGCCTTCATATTGTCGCGCAGATGCTCGACGCGCGACGTCGCCGGAATAGCGCATGTAATCGCCGGGTGTGACACCACGAACTTTAGTAGCAGTTGCGCCCAACTGCTGCATTCGATCTCTGCTGCAAACGAAGGGAGCGGCTTGGCGCGCAGCTCACGGAACAGTTCGCCGCCAGCAAAGGGGCGGTTCGCGATCACCGCGACCTCGCGTTCGCGCGCAAGCGGGAGCAAGCGCCGCTCCGCTTCACGCTCGCCAACGGAGTAGTTGATCTGAATGAAATCGACGGGAGCCTCTTGGATCAGCCGAGCGACGTCGTTATGGCTGCCCGCCGTGTAGTGCGTAATGCCGATGTAGCGCACTCTCCCTTCCCGCTTCCACTCTCGGAGCGTCTCGAGATGTGTTCTCACGTCGACGAGGTTGTGCACCTGCATGAGATCGACGGTTCGTGTGCGAAGTTTGCGCAGCGACTCTTCCATCTGCTGGATGCCGCGCGCTTTCCCGGACGTCCACACTTTCGTTGCCATGAAGAGCTGGGAGCGGACGCCGAGCTTGGTCACGAGATCGCCGACAACCTCCTCGGAACTGCCGTACATCGGCGACGAGTCGATCACCTTTCCGCCAAGCTCTACGAACGCTGCGAGCACCTGCTCGAGCGATGCGCGGGCTGCCGCATTTGCTGCGACGTCAAACGTCTGCCAAGTGCCGAGGCCGATGACAGGAATGACCTTGCCGGACGACGGGATGCGACGAGTGAGGATCGCCGCTGGCTGAGTCGTGGCGCGGAGCGACATCATGGCCGCTGATCCGATTGCGAATCGGGTAAATAAATCACGTCTACTGATTCTAGTCATAGGATCGCTCCCGCTGCAGATCCGAACTCCTTCGCGAAGCTCGCAGTGTACAGCTGCGAGTTTTTTCGCCATGAGTTAGTCGCAACACAAACGTACCGCTGCTGCGGCGCGCAACACGACTCACCGATAGCTGATGACTGAGTCACTGCTTACTGTAAGCTTCCAAGCGGAGCATACGAGTTACTGCGGGACCGTCCACGTTAGGCAGCGTGCTGCAGCTGCGTTAGGCACTCCGTGCCGCGCGCCACCGCCTGCTGAGTTTGAGATACCTCGCAGTGCCATAGGCGATAATCAGTAGAACGAGCACTGCACCGAGCGTGTTCATGTACGCCGAGCGCTCCTGATAACTGCTGTACCTGAGCGCCTGCGTCGCCATCAACACGACCGCCGTGGCTGTCCACGCAAATGTGCTCCCATACTCCTTGAGCAGCACGCGGCGCCAATTGAACTGCATCCCGGCGATGGAGTCGCGCAGCCCCTGTAGCCGCGGGACCCAACGCGGGACCAGACGCGTGTACGTGTCGTACGACTCGCCGAACTTGCCCCGCAGATACGCTTCCTCGGCGGCAACGATCGCGGCGTAGCCGGTCAGGAAAAACGGAATACCTAACGCGTACACCCAGGGGTTGTTGTGAATCATGAACAAACCCAGAAGCACCAGGATATTTCCCGCGTACAGCGGATTGCGGCAGTGCGCGAAGAATCCTCCTGTCACAAGATCCTCGGCGTAGATGCTCGCATTTTTCCCGCCGCGAATGATGTATACGTAGCCAATGACAGCGACGCGCAGCGCCTGCCCCGTCAGAGCGACCAGTACGCCGGCGGCATCCAAGAGCGCATCGCTGCGCGGGTCGCCGCCAGCATACACCGGCGGCAGCGCGAAGAACAGCGTCAGCAATACGATCGGGAACAGCGCGTTGCGGTACTTGAACAGGACGTTGCCGTACCTAACGAGGCGCGGCGGTTTGCGCTCGGGTGGAAGGTACGTCACTTGACCGCGATGACCCCGGCGAAGTTGTACCACTGGAAGAAGCGCTGGACCTTGGAATAGCCGCCAGCGAGTAACAGTTGCTCGTTCTCCTCAGCGCGGTACGGGATCAGCACGTTCTCGAGCGCCTCGCGCTTCTGGGCAATCTCGAGATCGGAGTACCCGTTTCGCCGCTTCATATCATAGTAGTACTTGATAAAGAGACGATTGAAGAGCGTGTCCGACTCCGTGAGCTTCTCCACGAGAATCAGGCAACCCTGCTGGTTTGTCCCGGCGCAGATCGCGCGGATAAGGCGCTCACGATGCAGGGGGCGCACAAACTGCAAGGTCAATGTGAGCAGAACGACCGACGCATTTTCGAGCTGATTGAGCTCGTGCAGATCTGTGCTAACGAGATCGATCGCCCGGCCACCGGAAACGGCGGCGCCGAGCTTTTGTTGCGCTTTGTCCAGCATCTCCGGCGAATCATCGATGCCGACGAATCGCACTGTCGGATGGACGAGCGGATCGAGTGCAGCGAGCGTGGTTCCCGTCGAGCAGCCAAGGTCATACAGGTTGCTCCCCGGCGCCGCGAAGTCCGCGGCCAGCTCCGTCGTCATGCGCTGAATCTCAGCGTAAAACGGAACGGAACGGCCGAGCATGTCGTCGAACACGCCGGCCGTCTTTCCATCGAAGACGAAGTCGTCGACGCGCGGCCTCGGCTGCGCAAAGATCTGGTCGGTCTGCTGTGCGGCGCCGTTAGGCGCCGCACTGTCCGTGCGTTGTGCGCTCGTTGTCATTGGATTTTCGGCGTATCAACGGCGGCGTCATTGAGCTGCGCGCGCCGCGTAATGGCGATCATGCCACGCAAAAGCGCCGCAAGGTCGCGGTAAGGAAGACCGGCCGCTTCGGACAGAGCGCGAGCGCGATCCAGCACGGCGGCTTCCTGGATGGGATCGACAACCTGAACGCCGGCGACGCGTTTGACGCGACCAGCACGTCGCCCCAGTGCGACGCGGCGCGCGAGCAGCGAAATGATCTCGCGGTCGACGGTTTCGATGTCCTCGCGAACAGTGGCCAGGACGTCGAGGAGGCTGGGAAGATCCAGGTCCGCGAGATCGAGCACAGGGGACGTGGCGCCGTCCGCTCCTTCGTTAGGCGCATCGCCATCGTCAGTCGGCGTCGAGCGGCCGACGTCAATCTCGCGACCCACGGCAGCCGCAACGCCGGCAACTTGCCTAACGAGCGCAGCGAAGGCACGCGGCGTTAATGACTGCTCGCCATCCGAGCGCGCCGTTGCTGGGTTCGGGTGCACTTCAACGAGCAAACCGTCGGCGCCACAGGCGATCGCCGCAAGGGCGAGTGGAATAACAAGATGGGCGCGCCCCGCGGCATGACTCGGATCGACGAATACCGGAAGGTGCGTCTCACGTTTGAGCACCGGAACCGCGGCGACGTCGAGCGTGTTGCGCGTCTTCGTCTCGAACGTGCGGATGCCACGCTCGCAAAGAATCACGCGCGTGTTGCCGTTGGCCATTACGTGTTCCGCAGCCATCAACAGCTCATCGACAGTCGCCGCGAAACCGCGCTTGAGGAGCACGGGCCGGTCGACGCGCCCCACTTCGGCGAGCAGCGCGTAGTTCTGCATGTTGCGCGCACCGACCTGGAGCACGTCCGCGCGACGCGCGACAAGATCGACGTGCCGGGGATCGAGCACCTCAGTGACGACCGCGAGGCCGGTCGCTTCGCGCGCCTCTGCGAGAAGATCGAAGGCTTCAGCGCCGAGTCCTTGGAAGGTGTACGGCGAAGTGCGCGGCTTGAACGCGCCGCCGCGCAACATGACAGCCCCAGCCGAACGAACCGCGCGCGCCGCGGCTAGGAGCG